>DAOUVF010000352.1 GCA_030667765.1 Bacteroides sp. | reverse complement strand
GCACCACTTGCGTCTGTAACCGTACCACTGATCTGCACATCCTGCGCCATCATGGCTTGGAAGCCAATAAGCATAAGACATACAAGAAAACTTGTAAATCTTTTCATAGATAAAAATTTTAGGTTTAAAATATAAAGAAAGTGGTTAAATTAAATTATTCTGGTTCCAAATCTAAAAAAAAATATTTTGAACAAAAAAATAACAATCATTAAAATTATACTTGAACCGGGCATTATATCTGCAATTGCATGAATATGCAATCCTAAATAATGTATACTACATTATAGTTTTTCAGCTATATCAGGAGTTGCAAGGGGTTTGTAGCTCTAAAAGTACCATGAATACGGCATTCCAATATGTTTTTTTTCCAATATACAGGCAATGTTTATTTAGAATCATTCTAGCTAAAGCCGGGATTCAACAATTTTGAGTATTTCAGCCTCTTTCTTGCACACTGAAGCTTCAAGCTCCCTGCCTTCCGTTAAGATCTTCTCAATAAAGGATTTGTCCTCGAGATTCCCTGCATTGATCTTAACATTCAGAAAGGCCCCCATGACAGCGGACCTGACGGCAAGGGCTCCTACCCCTGCATCAGAAACTGAATTCGGGTTCCCGGTTTCGGCCATGGCTTTCAGGATCTCCAGGGCTGCAGCAGCCGTCTGCATTACCCGGTAGGGCACCAGAATGGCATTTTTGGTAGCCTGTTCTAAGGCTGCTTTCCGCTGACGCTGCTCATCTTCCGAATTTCTGGGCATGGAGAAGGCTTCCATGATCCTGTTAAAGGCAATGGTATCTTCATCCACCAGGGCCAGTAATTCCTCCTGTATGGCCTTGCCTCTGTCTGCCCAGACAGAGAATTCCTCCCAGCGATCATCCCATCCCCTTTTGTGAGAGGATAGATTGGCCACCATAGGTCCCAGTGCTGTACCAAAGCTTCCCATGCAGGCACTGATCGAACCTCCGCCGGGGGCGGGTGATTCGGATGCCGTTTTTTCCATAAAATCCCTTACAGACAAACCTGCCAGCGAATCGGACCGCACCCCCTCTATCATGTACTCTATGATCTTTTCTTCCGGTTTAAAAGGATAGAGATCGTCAAGCCCCATGGATTTCACAGCAATTTTGATCAGTTCCTTGTCTGAGACTCCAACTGACCTTTTCTGTTTCCGGAGGAAATGGCGGCCTGCATCCAGCATGGCCTTCAGGGGTATCAATCCCACCAGTTCCGAACCACTAACCCTGACACCCCTTGCCTCCGCCCGGTTAAAAACCTCGTCAAAAGCCACATGCACCGGGGTAACGGAGATATTGGTAAGGTTCATGGAGATCTGTGCGATCCCGTATTCCTCGATGTACCATCCAATGGCCTTAACTTCCCTGAGGCTTCCCTGTATCATCACCGGGTCTCCCTGCCCGTTCCTGACGATCTCCCCGTTAATGGGATCCCCCTTGCGCTTTGCCCTGCCCCTCTCCCGCACATCGAAAGCAATGGCATTGGCCCGGCGGGTGGAAGTGGTATTCAGGTTGATATTGTAGGCCACCAGGAAATCACGTGCACCGACCGCAGTGGCACCTGTACCCGGATTGAATTCAGCCGGTCCGAAATCCGGTTTCCAGTCCGGGTCCGCCAGCTTCTCCTGCAGTCCCTCATATTCACCTGAACGAACCTCTGCCAGGTTTTTGCGCTGCGCTGAGAAGGCGGCTGATTCATAGCAGTAAACCGGGTATTGTAGCTCATCCCCAATACGCTGTGCCAGTTTCCGGGCATAGTCCACGGTCTCCTCCATGCTGATGCCTGCAATTGGTACCAGTGGACAAACATCCGTGGCGCCAAACCTGGGATGTTCCCCTTTGTGTTTACTCATCTTGATCAGGCGGGCGGCCATTTTAACGGACCTGAACGCTGCTTCAACCACCCTGTCCGGCTGACCTACGAAGGTCACTACGGTCCGGTTGGTTGCCTGCCCCGGATCCACATCCAGCAGTTTGACCCCTTCTACAGATTCAATTTCATCCGTGATCTGTTTGATCAGGTTCATATCCCGGCCTTCGCTGAAATTCGGCACACATTCGATAAGCTGGTTCATCATGGTATAATTTTATTTGGATTATTTTGCTCAGGGACCCGGGCTCAGGATCTCCCCTCCCAGGATCACTGTATCGATAAGATCACTCCCGTAAGCATAAGGGAGGTATGCCAGTCCGGGTACATCCCTGGTAATGATCACATTTGCTTTTTTCCCCCTGCAGATGGTCCCGTGAGTTTCCTGCAATCCCATGGCATAGGCAGTATTTATGGTTACAGCATGCAAGACTTCTTCAGGCAGCATCCTGAGTTGTATGCATCCGAGGGACATGATGAATTTCATATCGCCGGAAGGGGAACTGCCCGGGTTGAAATCAGATGCCAGGGCAACAGGCAGCCCGGCCTCCATCATCTTCCTTGCCGGAGCATATTTGAGTCCCAGGAAAAAAGAAGCCCCCGGCAGCAAGGTGGGCATAGTGCCAGAATCAAGCAGGCATTGGATCTCCTCATCACCAGTAAACTCCAGGTGATCCACTGACTGGGCCCGGTATTTTACACCGGTCTGTATCCCCCCGGAGAAATCGAGTTCATTGGCATGGATCTTGGGTTTCAACCCGTTGGTTATGCCGGCTTCCAGTATCCTTTCGGTCTGGGGAACGGTAAAAAACCCCCGGTCACAGAAAACATCGATGAAATCTGCCAGTCCCGCTTCAGCCACGGCAGGTATCATTTCCTCAACCACCAGGTCTACATACCTGTCGGGGTCCTCTCTATATGCAAGTGGAAAGGAATGGGCTCCCAGGAAGGTGGCTTTTATATCTATGGGCGTCGTCTCCCTGAGCCGGCGTATCACCCGGAGCATTTTCAGTTCGGCTTCCGTGCTTAGCCCATAGCCGCTTTTTATTTCGACCGCACCTGTTCCCAGTTGCATAATCTCCAGGACCCTGGACAGGGATTGCTGATAAAGCTCTTCTTCAGGTGTTGACTGTAACAGTGCGGCGGAATTAAGTATCCCCCCTCCCCTTTTGGCGATTTCCTCGTAAGACAGTCCCCGGATCTTATCCATATATTCAAGCTCACGGCTACCCGCATAAACCAGGTGCGTGTGTGAATCACAGAAAGCCGGCATAACGAGTTTCCCTTCTGCCGGGATTTTATGAAGGCCTGGCTTTGACCTCTGTATACCGGCCAGTTCAGGCCCATCCATTACGCCAAACCCGGCAATCTTGCCACCGGCAATATACAACCAGGCATTCTCAACGGAACTCAATTCTGCCATATGATTGCCTGCGGCATATGGACGCGGTTCGGTTTCCGTCAGCAGGAGGGATTTTATGTTCGTTATCAGTAAATCCATTTACAGGAATCCAGCAGCGAAATTAATTAATTCAAATATTAATTCCGGTATGTTATAGAATACGCTAGGGACTTATCCAAAAGATTGAATCAGGAGTCCCATCAGTATCCCGATATAATTGCCGACGGCATAACCGACAAGGCCTATGATCAGCCATGGAAGCAAATACCAGGCAGAATACAAGGATCAGGTAGATCCCACCCTGAAATGATTTTTCAATTTGCTTGACACGTGGCACAAATGATGTGGCGATTCCCAAAGTAGTAATGCCCAGGATGACCAGGGCTGTATTCAGCTCCTTGAAAAATAATTGGCTGATTCCGGCTGAAATGCCCAGTATCAGGATGGATAGTCCAACCGCAGCCAGCAAAGGCAGAAAGATCCGGCGGGAGAATATTCCGTCGTAGGACTCATATTTATCATGATAAGATTCCCCGGTATCCCTGACTTCTTCCTGATCCG
>DAOUVF010000050.1 GCA_030667765.1 Bacteroides sp. | reverse complement strand
TGGCCTTTGGTAAACCAAACCTGCACGGGCGACAGCTCAACCTGGTACATCCTGAACTGGAAGAAGCAGAAAAGTATGAGAAGCAGCTTTCATCCGGACTCCAGGCCATGTACAGCACCACGGAGAAACTGAAGAAGAACTACCTGACATCCAGGACCATACAAAAGTTAGTCACCACGCTGTATCAAACACAGAAACCTTCCGTAAAAGAGACTTTACCAGGCTATCTCATTGAAAAACTAAACCTCACCTCCCTGTCCAAAGCCTTGTTTGCCGTTCATTTTCCCTCGGATCTAAAAGAACTGGAACGGGCCAGGCTGAGATTGAAATTTGAGGAACTTTTTTTCATCCAGCTGAATATTCTGAAACAGAAGGTGAACCGGGAAAAAAATGTCCGGGGACTGGTATTCTCAAAAGTCGGTGAATACCTGAATACATTTTACAGGGACCGGCTTCCATTTGAACTGACAGGTGCTCAAAAGCGCGTCATCAGAGAGATCAGGAAAGATATCGGTTCCGGCCGGCAGTTGAATCGCCTCCTGCAGGGAGATGTTGGCAGCGGAAAAACACTGGTGGCCCTGATGAGTATGCTCATTGCCCTTGATAACGGATACCAGGCCTGCCTCATGGCACCAACTGAGATCCTTGCAACACAGCATTTTGCCACGCTGCAGAAAATGCTCGGCGATATGCCGGTAAAATATAGCCTGCTGACAGGATCCACCAAAAAAGCCGAACGCGAGGAGATTCACAAATCACTGCTTGACGGGAGTATGCATATCCTGACCGGGACTCATGCACTGCTCGAGGAGACGGTACAGTTTCATAACCTGGGACTGGTAATCATTGATGAGCAGCACCGCTTTGGAGTAGCCCAACGGGCCAGGTTGTGGGAAAAGAATATCCAGCCACCCCATGTGCTGGTCATGACCGCCACCCCCATCCCCAGAACCCTGGCCATGACCCTGTACGGAGACCTGGATGTATCGGTCATTGATGAACTTCCGCCGGGCAGAAAACCGGTCAAAACAGTACATTACACTGATTCAAAAAGACTTCGGGTGCATGGTTTCATGAGAAAACAGATTGCTGAAGGGAGGCAGGTATACATCGTTTACCCCCTCATCCGGGAATCAGAAAAAATGGATTACAAAGACCTGGAGGATGGGTACTTCAGCATAAAACAGGCCTTTCCTTCCCCTGATTATGCTGTGAGTATTGTACACGGCAAGCTGAAAGCAGGAGAAAAAGAGTTTGAAATGAAGCGTTTTCAGGAGAAAAAGACCCAGATCATGGTGGCTACCACAGTGATCGAGGTCGGTGTCGATATCCCAAACGTTTCAGTAATGGTTATCGAAAGTGCAGAAAGGTTTGGCCTTTCCCAGTTGCACCAGCTAAGAGGACGTGTCGGCCGCGGGACAGACCAGTCCTACTGTATCCTGATGACCTCGAACAAACTGAGCGATGATGCACGGCAGAGGATCAGTACCATGGTGAGGACCACCGATGGCTTTGAAATTGCCGAAGCTGACCTTAAACTCCGTGGACCAGGTGACCTGGAAGGCACCCAGCAGAGCGGCATTCCTTTTGAATTAAAAATCGCCCACCTCGGGAAGGATTCTCAAATCCTTCAATATGCCAGAGAAACTGTCATCCAACTACTGGAGGAAGACCCACTGCTTGACCATCCTAAAAATGCAGTCCTGGTTGTACAGCTGAAAAAACTGTCAAAAGGCACTTTCAATTGGGGTGTGATAAGCTAAGTTTATTTAAACCGATTCTAAATTGTTTAGGCATCTGAAAAACTGACAAAAAGCAATCTAAACATATTATAGTATCTATATTTTTGTATGGATTTAAAACTTCCAGTTCTTCCATGCCAGATAAAAAGATTTCACATGATGGAGTGATAGCATCTTTGAGTGAAGACCGGGTTACGGTGAAAATCACCAGTTATGCTGCCTGCACAAGCTGTCATGCAAAAGGAGCCTGTAATATGGCCGGAAGCGAAAATGAGAAACTGCTCCATATCCCTGTGTCTGATCCAGACTTCCGCATTGGCGAAAAAGTAAGGGTCATTCTGTCCCAGTCACTTGGTTTCAGGGCCCTCTTCCTGGGTTATGTACTACCCTTCCTGCTGGTCCTTACCGTGTTGCTTGCCATGACTGCCGCCGGTAGTCATGAACTGGTAGCGGGACTGGCTTCACTGGCCGTGCTGGTGCCATATTATGCAGGATTAAAATTAATGAGGGGAAAAGTAGACCGGCAGTTTTCTTTTTTTGTGCAGAAAACCTGAGTGTTAATTTATGAGCCCGATCGTATTATATACCATTATATCACTGAGTGCAACCGGAATTGCAGCAGCCATCATCCTGTTTGTCATTGCACAGCGCTTTAAGGTCATTGAGGACCCCAGGTTAGATCTCGTTGAAGATGCCCTGCCTGGCGCCAACTGCGGAGGGTGTGGATTTGCAGGCTGCAGGAATTTTGCCGAAGCCTGTTTAAGGTCGGATAACCTGGTCAAGCTTTTTTGTCCGCCGGGGGGCAACGATACGATGGCTGAGGTAGCTGCCATCCTGGATAAGGAAGCCGTTGAAAAGGATCCGCTGGTAGCCGTGATCCGTTGCTCCGGATCATTTGCCCACCGTGAAAAGGTTAATAATTATGATGGTGCTGCATCCTGTGCCATCGCCAGCAGCCTTTACTCGGGCGATACGGGCTGCCAGTACGGATGTCTTGGACATGGTGATTGTGTGAGGGTATGCGAGTTTGATGCCATCCATATGAATCCCGAAACCGGCCTCCCTGTAGTTACTGACGATAAATGTACGGCATGTAATGCCTGTGTAGTGGCCTGTCCCAAGGACATCATAGAACTGCGGAAAAAGAACAAGAGAGACCGGAAAATATTTGTCAGCTGCATCAATCAGGACAAGGGAGGCATTGCCAAAAAGAGTTGCTCGGTTGCCTGTATAGGATGCGGGAAATGCGAAAAGGTTTGCCCGCACGATGCCATTACAATTGAGAATTTCCTGGCCTATATAGACCCCGTAAAATGTAAACTGTGCAGGAAATGTGTCCCGGAATGTCCGACAGATGCCATTCTGGAAATTAATTTTCCACCCAGAAAAGAGAAGGAAGCAGAAATAAAACCGGATAAGGGGGCGGAAACAGCAGTCGAGCCAATTGCCTCTGATAATACTGATGCAGAACCTAAAAGCGAATAGAGAAAGTGTTTAAAACATTCAGACCTGGCGGCATACATCCTTCCGATAACAAGCTCACAGCCGGAAGCGAAATAAGGGGACTTCCCGTTCCCGGCCAGGTAAGCATTCCCATGAACCAGCATATTGGAGCCTCACCCAAGATCCTGGTTGAAAAAGGTGACTTGGTGAAAGTTGGCCAGCTCATCGCACAGGAAGAAGGTTTCATTTCTGCCAACATCCACTCTTCGGTATCCGGGAAAGTCCTCAAGGTGGATGCAGTGGTTGACATGTCAGGATACAAACGTAAGGCGATCACCATAAAGGTGGAGGGTGATGAATGGTTAGAGGAAATCGACACTTCGACTGAACTGGTAAAGGAAATAAGCCTTGAACGCCATGAAATTGTCCGGAAAATAAATGAATCAGGTATTGTCGGGATGGGAGGTGCCACTTTCCCTACCCATGTTAAACTCATGTTGCCCCGGGGCAAAAAGGCAGAATACCTGATCGTCAATGGCGCTGAATGTGAACCTTACCTGACATCCGATCATGTCCTGATACTGGAAAAGGCAGAACAGATACTGACCGGGACCTCCATCATGATGAAAGCCCTGGATGTAGATAAAGCAATCATCGGTATCGAAAACAATAAACTGGATGCCATTGCACATATGTCCACACAGGCAGAACATTACCCGGGTATACAGGTCCAGGGACTGAAAGTAAAGTACCCCCAGGGAGGGGAGAAACAATTGATCCAGGCCCTCATTAACAGGGAGGTGCCCTCGGGTGGACTACCCATCGATGTGGGTGCCGTGGTTTTCAACGTTGGGACCCTTCTCGCCACATACCAGGCCATACAGAAAAACAAGCCGCTTTTTGAACGGGTGGTCACGGTAACAGGAAAATACCTTGCAAATCCCGGCAATCTCATGGTACGGATCGGAACACCGGTCTCTGCATTGATTGAGGCTTGCGGCGGACTTCCTGAGAACACAGGCAAGATCATCTCTGGCGGTCCCATGATGGGCAAGGCCCTGAACAGTCTGGAAGTGCCTATTATTAAAGGAACCAGTGGCATTACTGTCTTGCCGGATACCGAATCCACGAGAAAGGAGATACATAATTGCATACGCTGTTCAAAGTGCATTACAGTTTGTCCAATGGGACTCGAGCCTTACCTGCTTATGCCCATGGGTGAAAGGGAATTGTTCGAACGCATGGAAGAGGAGTGGACAATGGATTGTATCGAATGTGGCTCATGCAGTTATATCTGTCCTTCTAACAGACCACTGCTTGATTATATCAGGCTTGGTAAGGTGGAAATCAACAAGATCAGAAGAGCAAGAAAAAATTAATTTATGGGTATATTAACCATATCACCATCTCCACACGACCACAACAGTGAATCGGTTTCAAAACTGATGTATGGTGTGATCATTGCATTGTTGCCCGCTTTTCTTGTTTCTGTATATTTTTTCGGCATTGGAACAATCATAATTACGCTCACGGCTATGGTTTCCTGTGTCGTATTCGAATGGTTGATCCAGCGGTTTTTAATGAAAGAAAAGCCCGCCATTTCAGACGGATCGGCGATGGTAACCGGCATATTGCTGGCTTTCTGTCTGCCTACCAACCTGCCAATCTGGTTGGTCATCCTCGGGAGCTTCGTAGCCATTTCAGTAGGAAAGATGTCATTCGGTGGACTGGGCAACAATCCTTTCAACCCGGCACTTGTAGGCAGGGTATTCCTTTTCATTTCATTCCCGGTACAGCTGACCAGCTGGCCTGAACCGGGAGTAAATCATTTTGCCTACCTGGATGCTTCCACCGGAGCCACCCCCCTCAATATTATGAAAAATAGCATAAAGAGCGGGGAGACCATGAGTGAGATCCTCCTGGATATTCCCTTTTACCAGGACATGTTCATTGGCAGGATGGGAGGATCGGCAGGTGAGATTGCCGCTGCAGCATTACTGATTGGCTTGATCTACCTGCTTATCAGAAAGATCATCACCTGGCATATCCCGGTAAGCATACTGCTGACAGTGGCTGTTTTTACGGGCATCATGTGGCTGAGCGAACCTGCTCTGAACCCGAATCCGCTTTTCCACCTGCTGAGCGGTGGCCTTATGCTGGGAGCGGTATTTATGGCTACAGACTATGTCACATCCCCCATGATTGCTAAAGGGATGTGGATCTATGGGATTGGGATAGGGGTCATCACGGTAGTTATCCGGGTATTTGGAGCCTACCCGGAAGGGGTACAATTTGCCATCCTGATCATGAATGCATTTACACCTTTGATCAATAAATACATAAAACCAAAAAGGTTTGGAAAGGAGGTGGCAAATGGCTAAAAAAGAATCGACATTTAAAAATATGGTGCTGACCCTCTTCCTGGTTACCTTGTTTGCGTCTTCCGCACTGGCATTGATCTATGAAGTGACGAAGGGCCCCATTGCCGAGGCAAAAAGGCTTAAAAAGGCAAATGCCATTGGAGAAGTGGTGCCGGCCTTTGACAATGATCCCGGAACCGAAGTAAAAAAGCTTGCTGTAAACGGAGATACCCTTTATTTCTACCGTGCCTGGATGGGAGGTGAAGTTACAGGCATCGCGGTGGAAAGTTACACCCGTGCCGGGTTTAGTGGTTTGATCAAGGTCATGGTGGGATTTCTTCCGGATGGGACCCTGCATGATATTGAGGTGCTGGAACATGCTGAAACACCCGGACTCGGGGATAAAATGGAGAAGGAAAAATCATTTGATAAGACTACCGGTGAATCGTGGACCACTCAGTTTAAAGGGAGGGATCCGAGGAATTTTTCACTCATGGTAAAACAGGACAATGGGGATGTTGACGCCATCACAGCGGCTACCATAACATCACGTGCATTCTGTGATGCTGTTCAGCGGGCTTACGACGGCCTTCTGGTGGTGACTGGTGATCTGGATTATGACGCCATCAGCGGCAGTACCGGGCAGCCAATCGCGGAGTAAGGGGAATACAGTGAATATATAGCAATGCCCTAATAAAAAAGATATGAGTCAGTGGAACAATTTCAGCAGGGGTTTTTTTAAGGAGAATGCGGTCTTTGTATTACTCCTCGGACTGTGCCCAACGCTGGGTGTAACAACATCTGCATTCAATGGTCTGGGAATGGGACTGGCAACCACCTTTGTGCTGTTGATGTCAAACATCGTGGTTTCCATCATAAAGAGATACATCCCTGATAAGGTAAGGATCCCTTCCTACATTGTTATCATTGCATCCTTCGTAACCATCGTTGAACTTATAATGCAGGCATATGTACCCGATCTGTTTGCCGCCCTCGGATTATTCATCCCCCTGATCGTTGTAAATTGCCTGGTGCTGGGACGTGCAGAAGCATTTGCATCGAAAAACAACCTCATCACTTCTGCCATTGATGGACTGGGAATGGGACTGGGATTTACAATGGCACTGGTAATGCTGGGTGCGGTACGCGAGATACTCGGAAGCGGATCCCTGTTCGGATTAAAATTTATCCAGGGGGATGGTATGATAGTATTTTTACTTGCTCCGGGGGCATTCCTTGCACTGGGGTACCTGATAGTAATCATCAATAAGATAAACAAGAAAAAGGCCTGACAATGAATTATGTGATAATTATCATCTCAGCTGTATTTGTCAATAACATTGTACTCATCAAGTTCCTGGGTATCTGTCCTTTTATTGGTGTCTCCAACAAGGTTGAAACATCAATTGGCATGACCGGTGCTGTCACATTTGTGATGGTAATAGCGACCATCGTTACCTATATTCTCCAGGTTTACGTCCTGGAACCCCTGAATATCACCTTCATGCAAACCATCACTTTCATCCTGGTGATCGCTTCCCTTGTTCAGATGGTCGAGATCATGCTGAAAAAAGTGAGCCCATCGCTCTACGAGGCCCTGGGTATATTCCTGCCCCTGATCACAACGAATTGTGCAGTCCTGGGGGTTGCAGTTCTTGCCGTTCAGAATGATTATAATTTACTGGAGAGTGTTGTATTTGCCATTGGAAATGCCATCGGGTTTGGTATTGCCCTGATCGTATTTGCGGGGATCAGGGAACAACTGGAACTGGTAAATGTCCCGGATGCCATGAAGGGTGTACCTATTGCCTTTGTAGTCGCAGGCCTCCTGGCTCTGGCATTTCTGGGCTTCTCAGGAATTGTCTAATAATTACTCCTCCTTGATTTCTTCCCTTTCTTCTTTTACTTTTCCTTATTATCCTGATTATAAGTGTAGTATGCAGCGAGTGCTGCACCCACAAGGCCGGCATTATTTAGTAATTCAGCAGATACCACCCTGGCCTTAACCGTAAGAAGTGGAATAAAATGTTCACCCTTCTTGCTGGCACCACCTCCAAGAATGATAAGATCAGGATTGACCAGTTTCTCAAGGGTGACAAGGTATTTGTCAAAACGTTTTGCCCAATCCTCCCAGCTCAGATCTTCAGCTTTTCTGGCAGCATCAGCAGCATATTTCTCCGCATCCATTCCCATTAATTCAATATGGCCAAACTCGGTATTTGGCACCAGCCTGCCATTTACAAACAGAACAGTGCCTATGCCGGTTCCTATCGTACAAAGAAGTACGACACCATTGGTATCCACTCCGGCACCAAATTTCATTTCAGCCAGGCCTGCTGCATCTGCATCATTTATAACAGAGACCGGGAGGCCGGTTGCCTTTTTAAATAATTTATTTACATCTGTATCAATCCAGGAGTTATCAACATTAGCGGCAGTCTTTGCAACTCCATTTTGTACTACACCGGGAAAACCACATCCAATCGGGCCTTCCCATTTGAAATGTTTGACCATCTCGGCTATTAAAGGAGCTACATTTTGAGGGGTTGCAGGTGAGGGCGTAGGAATCCGGTATCTTGATTCGAGCATCAATCCATCATCTGTATTCACGGGGGCTCCTTTAACACCCGAACCTCCGATATCAATGCCCAATACCTTATTATTCTTCATAAAAGGAGTCTGAGGTGCATTAAAGATAATATTTTTTTTCTTGACAAGCCTTAAAAATGCCATAAATACCAATAATTAAGCTATTTGGCCAGGCAGGACATAATCCTTGAATTCTTTGATTTGTTTTATATCTCCCCTAATTTCAGTAAATTGATCCATTGTAATCAGAACTGAACCATGGAAAAATACTTAATCGATTTGCTTGAGACGAACAACAGGGTGATAGTTCCTGACCTGGGTGCCTTCATTATCAGACAACAAGAACCTCAGGAACTTGTGTTTAACGACCTGCTGGCTTTTAACGATGGTATGCTTACATCACATATAAAACAGCAGGAAGGAATTTCCATGTCCAAAGCACAAGTTAAGATTGAAGAGTTTGTTGACCAGGTTAAGAAAGTATTGACAAAAGGAGACATATATCACCTCGAAAATCTCGGCTACCTTAAAATGGATGACTCCAGTAAAATTGAGTTTTCCGTGACTAAATTTCCGACTGCCAGGGCAGAAGTGGTATCAGCTTCCACCTTAAGACAGGAAGAGGATCTTGAGGCCACCGAACAGGCAGAGAAAGACAGCCCGGAGGAGATGCCTGTACCAGCTGAAGAAGAAGCCATAGAGGAGGAAACTCCGGTTTCGGAAGTACCAGAGGAAGAAGATCTGGTTTTGGAAGTACCAGAGGAGGAAGATCTGGTTTTGGAAGTGCCAGAGGAGGAAGCTCCCGTTTCGGAAATGCCAGAGGAGGAAGCTCCGGTTTCGGAAATGCCAGAGGAAGAAGATCTGGTTTTGGAAATGCCAGAGGAAGAAGATCTGGTTTTGGAAGTACCAGAGGAGGTAGCTCCGGAAAAAGAAACTCTTGCTGATGAAGGCGCGGAATGGAAGGCTCCTGAGGGGAATGTCCCGGATGAAGAAATCCAGGAAGAGGCAAGAGAAGTCGGCAGCTTCACCCTTGAAGACCAGACTGCAGAAATTGAGGTGGATGCTTCAGAAGATACACCTTTGGTACCTGACGCTGAAGAGCCTCCCTTTTTAATCGAGGAGCAGGAGAATCAGGAGGAAAAGAAAGTAACTGTTGTCGGGACCAGCCAGGCTCGGCTGGAAGCTGCCGCGGAAGCGGCTGTGGATGATGAGAATAAAGCACAGGAATCCGAACAGGAGTCAGTTTCAACAACCGAAACAAGCATCCCCTACTATATAGAAAGAGAGAAAAGGATCAGGAGCATATGGCCCTGGGTTGGAGGAGCGGCAGCCCTGATCATAATCCTGCTTGTCGCTGCCTGGTTTTTCTTTCCGGATGAGGTCAACCGTATTTTTGCAGGAAAGTCAGCTGAGACTATAACTACAGAAGAACAAGTCTCCGACGATTCCTCCACGCCCGGACAGGAAACAACGAGCGGCAGCGAAGAGGGAATAGCAGCTGAAACAGATGCTCCCGGGAGTGATACTGAAGAAAATGCCGCCCAGGAAGATGAAACAGATCAAACGGGTGTAGAATACGTGGAAGAGACAGAACCTGAGCCAGAACCTGAGCCAGAAACCCCTCCTGCAGGCCAGACCAAGAAATACTATATTGTAGCCGGGATGTTCTCCATCCGGACAAATGCTGAAGATCTTGTAAATACCCTGAAGGCCAAAGGTTATGATGCAGAGCTCTTTGGAAGGCATGGCAACCTGTACGCAGTATCTTTCAGTTCCCATGTATCAAAGACAACAGCTGCACAGGAATTGAACCGGATAAGGGAGCAAATTAACCCCAAGGCATGGTTACTTTACTATTAAGAGCAGGCTTGCATGATCATCGAATCCATCAAAAAATACAAATGGGAAGGGAAAAAGGCCCTGATCGTTGAGGATGATCCTTCTGCGGCATTCCTGTTGTCGGAAATACTCCAGCACACATCAATACAGGTGGAAACAGTAAATTCCGGACTTGACGCCGTGGAAAAATGCAAAACTGATCCGAGTATTGATGTGGTACTGCTGGACCTGCAGATCCCCGGAATATCCGGTTTCGAAGCAGCCACCCAGATCAAGCAGATAAGGAAAGACCTTCCCATCATTGCCCAGTCCGCCTATGCACTTATCGAAGAGAAAGAAAGGGCCATCGAAGCAGGATGCGATGCGCATATCTCAAAACCCATTAATACATTTGATTTGCTGGCAGCCATTCACCATTTCCTGGATTTGGGCGATCTTCCTTTCCTATAGCCTAATTCCCTGTAATAACACTTTTACAGGCAACAGTTTCAGGCACTTTTTCCCTGCTGAAGGAATCAGTCATACACTCATTGTTCAGTTTTGTATCAATCTTACTTTTGCCAGTACAGGCTGATGGTCTGAGGAAACAAATCCAAGGTTGATTCCCTGTATATCAACAGGAATAATATTTGGAGACAGAAGGTAATAATCGATCACAGTAGTAGGGGAAAGTGCCGGATCATAGGGTTTAGCCACTCTTCTGTTGGTAGGGACAGTGGGATCATATAACCAGGTCCAGTCCCCCGGCAGATAGCCTTCCTCAATATAAGCCAATTGAATGGTGTCGAAGATATTATGCTCGAATTCAGGTTGAAAACCAGAAGGTGTCTGGTTCCAGTCCCCTCCTACAATAATATAGTTCCCCTTTTCATACTCATCCACCAAGAATTCATGAAGATAGTCCATTTGTCCCTTTCTTAGTGTACCGTCATCATAGGCTGAATTATGGGTGTTTATAACCAGTAATTGCCTGTCGCCTGCAAGAGGATACCGGTTTACCAGGAAACAACGATCAAGCATAAAAGTACCTTTGGGCCAGGCATAATTACCCGTGAATGAATGGCGGACACTTGATACCGGTTCAGTTTTGCTCAGTGTGGCTATCCCTGATAAAACGCTGCCATAGGGCGAAGTTACTGGCATGGGAACACAGAATACATCGTAATTCTTTCCGAAAGCAGCATGAGATCCTCCTAAATGATTTACCAGCGCATCCAGCTGGTTGATGCGATAG
>DAOUVF010000457.1 GCA_030667765.1 Bacteroides sp. | reverse complement strand
CTACGCTCAGCAAGAATATTTGCTGGTATGTTCTCCTTCGTCTACCTGACCGATAATGGAGGATATACCGGGGATTGGTTTAAAAATCATATCAAAGACCTTGATCCTGCACCCGCTTTGCTGGCCCAGTACCACACGCATAAACCATTTGCAGTTTTCATTGACATGGAAGATGGAAAATACCTGAAGGATCCGGTACATCATGAGCCAGGCTCGCTACTCAATCTGAACTTGTTTGGGGTGAATGATTCGAATAAAAAAAAGGAAGGCAAAGTCGAAGTCAAAGTGATGGATCACAATGGTGAGATTGTCTCCACCCTGACGGCCCTTGTTACCATTGAACCTTATTGGCAAACCATCATTCCTGTATCCATTAAAATCCCCGAAAAGGAGGGTGGATATATGCTGATCTCAGAATTGGATGATGGCAGCATGAATGGCATCAGGCAGGTAAGCAGAAGATATTTTCAGGCCGGGCATGCGGTCCCGGTAATATTTCCTGAATATTCATATAAACGGCCCCCGGACTGGCCTAAATAATGTTTTATGAACAAATTAAAACTTGTTGTCATATTCCTGTTCATTTGCTGTCTTTTTGAAGGAAAGGGACAGGATAAAACCCTGTGGGAGAACGGGCTGCCGGATGATCCCGCTTACTTTCCGATAGCCGTATGGCTGCAGGACCCGGATGATGCAGCAGCCTATAAAAGCGGCGGGATAAACCTGTATATTGGACTCTGGCAGGGACCCACTGAGGATCAGCTGTCCACCCTGAGAGCCGCAGGAATGCCTGTAATGTGTTCCCAGAACAGTACTGGTTTAAACCACCTGGATGATTCCATCATAGTTGGATGGACACAGCAGGACGAACCAGACAATGCACAGTCAGACGGATCTGGCGGGTATGATCCATGCATTGAACCGGAGATCATAGTTGCTAATTATGATGATATCAAGGAAGGAGACCCTACCCGGCCGGTATATATGAACCTGGGACAGGGAGTATCCTATATCGACTGGGTTGGCCGGGGCACCTGTACGGGAGATACACTCTCTTACCCTGAATATATTGAAGGATGTGATATCATCTCCTATGATATTTATCCGGTAACCAGTAAATATGACCTTATCAGGAACAACCTGTGGTATGTGCCACAGGGAATTGATAACCTCCGGCGATGGTCCGGTGGCGTTAAACCTGTCTGGTGCTGGATTGAAACAACCCACATTAACAGTGAAAACAAACCCACACCATCACAGGTTAAAGCTGAGGTCTGGATGGCCCTCGTTCATGGCGCGAAAGGATTTGGATATTTCTGTCATGAGTGGGTGCCTGAATTTAACGCCAATGCATTGCTCGATGATCCGGTCATGTTCCCGGCGGTATCAAAAATAAATACACAAATCCATCAGCTGGCTGCAATTCTTAATTCACCTGACATACATGGCGTGGTTTCTGTCGGATCCAGCAATGCGGGAGTCCCGGTTGACATAATGGTTAAACATCATGAAGACAGCCTGTATGTTTTTGCGGTCTCCATGCGCAATGGGACCACAACAGCAACTTTCAGTGTAAAAGGGATACCCGATGGGGAAGTAACAGTGATCAGTGAAGATCGTGAGCTTACCATTTCAGATGGTACATTTGAGGACCTGTACGAAGGCTATGGAGTTCACCTGTATAAGATGTCACTGCCCAATACTGGTGTGGAAAAGGAGACGGCCGCTTCTTTCACTATTTTTCCCAATCCATGTTCCGATCTCCTGACCATACATACGGATCTCCCCATTCAATATCTGTCTCTGACGGATATGACAGGTAAGAAAGTTGAGATCCCTGCCCATCCCGGCGAGAAACAATATGATGTAAGCCGTATAATCCCGGGAACTTATATTTTACAGGTATCAACAATTGATGAAATACACCATGAGAAAATCCTTATCCAAAATGCGTTTTAAGAGTAAAATATACTTCATTGTAGCTTTTTCAATTGCTGGATCCATCAATCTTTGTGCCCAGGATATTCCGGGACAATACAGGGAGAAATTCTCAGAATCCTTTCCCATCCGGGAACAACAACACCTGGAATTAAAAGCATATATCGATCTGTTAATTGAAGAAAGCAAGGATCAGTCTTTATTAAAGTTTACACCGGATTTTTCAGGCATCAGACAATACGAGAAATCCCTTATTCCCTTCCGCAAACAACTGGCTGAATCCTTTGGCTACCCGCCTCCCCTGGCACATAAGGGCTCAGAACCCCGGACTGTTTTTGTGGGCAAAGATTCAGTATGCAGTATATACAGGATATGGATAGAGGTCGCAGAAGGAGTAGAAGCCTATGGATTATATATGGTGCCGCACAATATTTCGGGAAAGGCACCATTGTTGATCTGTGAGCATGGAGGAGGGGGTAACCCGGAGGCCATCTGCGACCTGGACACCAGGATCAATTACCATTCATTTGGACATGAGGCAGTTAAAAGAGGGTACATTGTATGGGCACCCGGATTGGTTATGCGTTGCGGATACGGGGATGATCCTGAAATTGAGGGGGCTGACCGGAACCTGCTCGACAGCAGGTTAAGACTTCTTGGGACCAGCATAATTGGGATGGAGCTGCAAATGATCATAGAGGGTTCGAAGACCCTGGTCAGGCATCACCCTGAAATCGACAGTGAACGGATCGGGATGACGGGACTTTCATGGGGAGGGTTTTATACATTACATGTGGCAGCACTGTTTCCTGAGATAAAGGTAGCTG
>DAOUVF010000292.1 GCA_030667765.1 Bacteroides sp. | reverse complement strand
GCAGGGGCAATACCTCTTCGGTATATTTTTGGTTGATGTTTACATATGCTTCCCAGAACTCCTCTTTGTAGACTGTATTCTCTGTAAAATAGTGAAAAAGGGGCCACAGGGTCGTGATGCTGAACCCATACAGGAATTTGTCATGCTCTTTTTTTGAGGTGTAAACCGGGTAACAATTATGCTTATGGAATTCCTTTTCCAGCCGTTCGCGTGCGTTCTTCGACAGGTCCCCTTTGTTATTCCTGGGCCTGCCAACCCAGATGCTCTTCTGCTCTTTATCAAAATCATCCAGGCCACTCCAGAAAATATGTGATTTGGGAATTACTTCATATTGCAGATCTTCGGATCGTTCTAGAATATAGGGGAGTTCATGTGCTATTATAATAAGTTTACTCATAATATTTTTGAAAGGCTATAGATTAGCTGATTTGACCAGTCATTAATTTTCCTACTTTTGAGATATGTTCAAGTTAATCCTATTCATCCGATAATCAAAATCAACTATCTCTATAAATGAGCAAACACCGATTCTCTGCTGTAATATTTGACCTGGATGGTGTGATCACCAAGACCGCCCTCGTCCATTCTTCCGCCTGGAAGGAAATGTTTGACACCTACCTGAAATACCGTGAAGAAAAATATGGTGAACCTTTCAAGGAGTTCAGCCATACGGATGATTACCTGCCTTATGTGGATGGTAAACCGCGCTACAAAGGGGTGGCCTCTTTCCTGGAATCACGTGGCATTGATATCCCTTTTGGTGACCCTGCGGATCTTCCGGAGGCTGAGACTGCATGTGGACTGGGCAACAGGAAGAATTTGACTTTCAATGAAATACTCGACAGGGACGGTGTGAAGCTATATGATTCGACCGTTGAACTGATCCATGATCTGAAAAAGGCAGGTATCCGTATCGGTGTAGCATCTTCAAGCAAGAATTGCAAGCCTGTACTGGAAGCAACCGGGCTGCTGGAACTGTTTGAAACAAGGGTTGACGGGGTGGTGTCGGCTGAATTGGGACTCCAGGGCAAGCCGGAGCCTGATATTTTTACTACTGCATGTGATAACCTGGGAGTGGAGTATGCAGAATCAGTGGTTGTCGAGGATGCGGTCAGCGGGGTTCAGGCGGGACGGAAAGGAAATTTCGGACTGGTCCTGGGTGTAGCCAGGGAAGAGAACAGCCATGAATTGCTGGTCAACGGTGCAGATATCGCAGTGGAAGATATTGCAGAGATTGGCGGGATAGAAGGCATAGACAGCTGGTTTGACGCGGGACTCGAAGAAGACCGCTGGTCTGTAGTCTACCATGATTATGATCCCGGGAAGGAAAAGTCCAGGGAAGCATTACTGGCCGTAGGGAATGGTTATTTCGGTACCAGGGGAGCAATGGAAGAAACCAGCGCCGGGGAGATTAATTATCCCGGCACCTACATGGCCGGTATATTCAATCGCAGGATCTCAAAAGTAGCCGGCAGGGATATTGAAAATGAAGATTTTGTGAATTGCCCCAACTGGCTCCCAATTAGTTTCCGTTTCGGGGAGGAGGACTGGATGGAACCCAACAAGTTCAGGGTGGTTCAGGTCAAGCGGCGCTTATCTTTCCGGGATGGACTATTATCCCGGGAGATGATCGTTGAGGATAAGGAGTTGAGACGGACAAAGATCACATCCCGCAGGGTTGCCAGCATGGAAGATCAGCATGTAGCAGTCCTGCAATATACTGTCCAGCCTCTGGATTATGCAGGCAGGATCAGTATTCGCGTGGGACTGGATGGAGACATTATTAATGACGGTGTGGCCCGGTACCGTCAACTTGACCAGCATCACCTGGAACCTGTAGAGGAGGGAGGAGTTGGACAGACACAATACCTGTTGGTTAAAACAAATCAGTCCGGTGTTGAGATCGGACTGGCCAGCAAGATGAGGGTACTCCTTGACCAGGTTGACCAGGAACCAGAGATGAACCACTTAACCTCACCGGGAAAAGTGGAATCTGAAACAACAGTGGAGCTAAATGAGGGACAGGCACTGACCGTTGAGAAGCTGGTTAGTATATATACATCCAGGGAATCAGGTACAGGGATGGCACTTCAGCAGGCCCGGGAAAAACTGGTGCAACTGGACAGCTTCCAGCAAGTGCATCACGGCAGTGCCCTGGTTTGGAATGAAATATGGAAAAAGGCGGATATTCAGGTGGAAGGGGACCGCTTCGCACAGAAATTGCTTAGGATGCACGCATACCACCTGATGGTTACAGCCTCTGAACACAACATAAAGCTTGATGCAGGTATCCCGGCAAGGGGCCTGCATGGTGAGGCATACCGCGGGCATATTTTCTGGGATGAATTGTACATCCTGAATTTTTATGCCCTTCATTTCCCGGACATAGTTAAATCAGTACTGATGTACAGATACCGGAGGATAGACGAGGCACGTAAATATGCAAAAGGAAATGGTTATAAAGGAGCCATGTATCCCTGGCAGAGCGGCAGTGACGGGAGAGAAGAGACACAGATCGTCCACCTGAACCCGGTTTCCGGGGAATGGGGAGAAGATTTCAGTTCCCTGCAGCGCCATGTTTCCCTGGCCATTGCTTATAATATCTGGAATTATTACTGGATTACCATGGATGATGTGTTCATGACGGCAGAGGGAGGGGAGATGCTTTTTGAAATATGCCGGTTCTGGGCCAGCAAAACCAGGTGGGATGAAGAGTCGGGGAAGTATTTCATCCAAAAGGTTATGGGGCCTGATGAGTTCCATGAACATCTTCCCGGGTCTGAAGAAGGAGGATTGAAAAACAATGCCTACACCAACCTCATGGTGGCCTGGCTTTTTGGGAAAGTGACCGCTTACCTGGAATCTGAACCAAAAGAGAAAATGAGTCCCCTGCTTAAGAAGATCAACCTGGCCGGTGAAGAAATTGAAAGATGGAAGGACATTAAAAGCAAATTAACCCTCCATGTTTCAGATGAGGGTATAATTGCTCAGTTTGAAGGATATTTTGGCTTGCAGGAACTGGACTGGGAACATTACCGTCAGGAGTACGACAATATCCACCGGATGGACAGGATACTGAAAGCCGAGGGGAAATCCCCTGACGACTATAAAGTAGCCAAACAGGCAGATACCCTTATGGCCTGGTACAACCTCGGTACAGATGAGGTTTCATCTTTACTCTCAAAGATGGGATACCAGGCGGACAGGGCAGCCCTGCAACCGAATTTTGATTATTATATTCAGCGGACATCCCATGGATCAACATTGAGCAGGATAGTACATGCATTCCTGGCCAATGAGCTTGGGAAAAGTGACCTGGCCTGGGAGATGTACATGGAGGCATTGTCGAGTGATTACCTTGATATACAGGGGGGTACGACGGCTGAAGGAATTCATGCCGGGGTAATGGGATCCACCCTCCTGTTCGTTATTCAGTCCATTGCCGGGATACATTTCAGGGATGAGGTATTATCTGTTAATCCGGCTTTACCTGCTGGATGGAAAAAAATCAAATTCAATTTTGCATTTCGGAAAAATTATTACACCTTTGAAATCTTTCATGAGAAGATAACAATCAGTGTAGATGCCCTTGATGATCAGCTGGTTGAAGTTGAGATTGCAGGAATGACCCATGGGATTGTCCCGGGTAAGGTATTTGAAGTCAATTATTAGATGCATGAAAAATGAGTGTTATGCTGGGTGATGTTCTGCTAATTCAGGAGACGCATAAAAAGGCAGCTGCGGATATCAAGGAGTACATGGTGAAGGATCTTGAATCCAAGCCCAAAGGCTATAAATACATCGTGGCCATTTCAGGTGAATCGGGAGCAGGCAAATCCGAATTATCCCATTCCCTTGCGAAGTTGCTTAAGGAGGATGTCATCCGGGTGAAAGTATTGCACACAGATAATTATTACATTGTGCCCCCTCTCCTCCGCAACGAATGGCGGAAAACACATGGCATTGAAAGCATCGGTATCGATGAATATGACTGGAACCTGATACATCAGAATATTCGTGAATTCAAGGAGAGCCGTGAGGCAATGATGCCCTGCATTGATATCATTCCCGAACAGATCGATAAACTCATCACGGATTTTAAAAAGGTTGACCTGCTTGTCGTGGATGGTTTGTATGCCATTAAAACAGATCATATCGACATGCGGGTATTTATTGACCTTACCTACCATGAGACCAAGATGACCCAGATCATCCGTGGGAAGGAGCCGCTAAATGAGTACCGGGCACAGGTACTTGAAAAGGAACATCAGAATGTCATCTCCCTTAAGTCCATGGCAGACCTTATCGTCAACAAAAACTATGAGGTTGAGCTTGTTAATGGACAATTCACCCAATAATCCCCCTTATTTAAATCAATTCTAATCAATCCGAGGCAACAGGTTGTTAAAAATAGCTGTAGGACCGGCCAGATGCGGCTTTCACAATAAATGGAACATTCATCCTTTTTTGTACTCGTATGGTTAGCTGTACTATTTTCAATAATT
>DAOUVF010000340.1 GCA_030667765.1 Bacteroides sp. | reverse complement strand
TAAACTTTCCAAACACCTGGAAACTTTGAGCGAATTAGTAAAGGAACTTGAAGAGCTGAAGACCGAAGAGGCCAAGGATTTGAAGGACAAGGTGAAGAGCATACTAGGCAGTGTCCAGGAACTATTGGATCAGAAGGATGGAAAGTCTGAATGATATCAAGGATAACCTGAAATCCATCTTCAAGGATGAGGTACAGCTCTATACCCTCAAGGGAGTAGAGAAGGCTTCCCTTTTCTTAGGGATCATTGCCACCTTTTTTATTGTTACAATCGTCATTCTGCTCGGTATCATTTTCGGTTCCATCGCCCTGGCCAAATACCTCAACCTGAGATTAGACCATGAATTCATGGGTTACCTGATAGTCGCCGGAGCTGATGTTTTGCTGGCAATACTTCTCTTGATTTTGGTGGCCAGAAGGAAGGTGCCTTTACTAACCAACCTGTTTGTCAGGGCCATTGTTTCCATATTCAAAATCAACGAAGATGAAGATCAGTAATCTGGCAAGCCTAAGGCGAGAAACCGAACGCCTTGAATACAAGGTGAAGGTAGATCTAAGCAAGCTGAAAACAGACTTTCAACTGCTCAGGTACCAATTACTCGAATTTGCCATTAAAGAGGTCGTGGGCCTCTTTAAAAAGTCAGACGATAAAGAAAAGGAATAGACCTGTTCGTATCCTCATCATCATCGCCACCTGCTTATAAGATCAAGTCTTTGCCATTGCATCAAGCACCCTTTCTGGTGTCATGGGCATCTGATAAAGCCTGGCACCTGTTGCATCGAAAATAGCATTGGCTACAACCCCGCCCATGCAGATGATTGGAGGTTCTCCGCCTCCGTGTGGCGGTTCATCCTGGGCATCGACCAGTAAAACCTCAATTTTTTCGGGAGTCCATGAAAACCTGGTGATATCATAGGTATCGAAATTCCTCGTTAGCATCTTTCCCCCTTCAAATTTGATGTCTTCCCCCAGGGCATATCCAAGTCCCATAATAATACAACCCTCCGCCTGAATGGTAGCTCCCTGCGGATTGACAACCAGTCCCATATCCATGGCTACCACCACCCTTTTAACCTGCACATGTCCGGTGGTTTTATCGACCTCAACTTCTGCCATCATGCCAACAGTCGTGCCGGTATCCGTGCCACATGCAATACCGTATCCCCTTCCACTGGGACCTTTGGCAGGTGTCCAGCCGAATTTTTCTGCAGCCATTTTCAGGACATTGATATACTTGGCATCCTTCAGCTGTCTGAGCCGGAACTCCAGTGGATCAATGCCTGCAGCTGCAGCCATTATCTCGATCTGGGATTCCCTGGCAAATGTATTCGTATTGTGGCCCGGGGCCCTCCAGGCACCTGTATAAAACATATGGGCGTCGGGTTCTCCCCTTTCGGTACTGGATGAAACTGTCTTATGGTTCGGGACTTCGTAATACTGTTTGGACCCACGGCTGCCTGCAAAGAAAACATCATAATCCCACAATGTGATCTGTCCTTTGTCATTAATGCCGGATTTAATCTTAACAACAGCAGCCGGCCTCAGCCTGTCATATGAAAACTCCTCCCTGCGGGTCCATGCCAGCTGGATGGGGGTATCGGTCAGTTTAACCAGCTTTGCTACCTCAAGTATCTGCTGGTTGTAAATTTTCCCGCCAAACCCTCCTCCCAGGAAGATCTGCATAATATGAACTTTTTCTTCAGGCACGCCCAGCATCTCGGCGACATCCGTCCTGGCCGGGTAGGGGGTCTGAGTAGAAGCCCATATCTTCATGACATCATCTTCCATCATGGCTGTGGCCGTGTGATTTTCAATGGGGGCATGGGCCACATAATTATCCAGGTACTCCATCTCGAAGACCTGGCTGGAGCTTTTCAGTCCAACTTCAAGATCACCTCCCTCATCTATAATCCTTTTGTTGGTACCATTTTTGACCAGGTGTTCAAAGATGCTCTGATCATTGACATCGGGATCCTTCGTTTCATACTCTCCTTTCACTTTATAGATAGCAATATCAGCCATATCAGGCAATTCATGAAGCACTGCCACCAGGTCCCCGTCCCTGACCACCTCTACGCCATCCATGCTTTCAGCAGCGGATGTGTCCACACTGATCAATTTTGAAAAGTGAGAAGGTCCTCGCAGTATCCTCGCATAACGCATCCCCGGCAACTGTATATCTCCAGAATACCTGGCCTTTCCGGTAACCTTTTCCTCGGCATCAATCCTGAGCATGGATTGGCCCATATACCTGAATTCAGAAGGTTTTTTCAAAACAGGCTTTTTTTCCAGCTTTTTAATTATCTCCTTTCCGCTGGTAAGGGTGCCATAACTGACTTTTTTCTCTTTGTCATCTTTCGCTGTGACAATACCATCCCTTACTTCCAACTGGTCAACAGGAATGGAAAGATATTCAGCAGCCATCTCCAACAGGGTGGCCCTGGCTTCTGCCCCTGCTGCCCTAAGCAGGGGACCGAAAACCCGGGTGGTGAGGGAGCCGTAAGTTCCTTCATCCCATGGACACAGATCCGTATCTCCCATAAATATATCGATGCTGTCATAGTGAACATCCAATTCATCGGCCAGCATCTGTCCGAGTGATGTGATCGGACCCTGTCCCATCTCGATCTTCCCGGTATAAAGGCTGACCCGGTCATCTTCAGCTATCCTCAGGTAGGCGTTCATGCCGGGCTTTTCATCCTCCAGCAATTTCCCGCCAAAAAGCACGGGATAATCACTCATTGAGAAAGTGATGAGGAGTCCCCCTCCCATTCGCTTTAAGAAATCCCTACGATCCAGATCACGGGTGATAGGATCGTCATTGATATTTTCTCCCATGTACTTATTTGTTTTCATATGGCGTCCTCTCTTTTCATTTCTTTGGATGCAGTTTGTATGGCTTCAATGATCCTGTTGTATGTGCCGCAACGGCACAGGTTGTCCTCCATGGCTGTAATGATTTCATTGGTGGAAGGTTCGGGATTCTTCAGCAATAACCCGTAGGCATTCAGAATCATACCCGGGGTACAATAGCCACATTGCAGGGCGTCATGCTTCATAAATGCTTTCTGGATTGGATGGAGTGAACCGTTCCGGGCCAGGCCTTCAATGGTCAGGATTTTCTGTCCACCGACATCCCCAACCGTTAGCATGCATGATCGCACGGGTTCATTATCCATGAGTACGGTACATGAACCACAAAAGCCCAATCCGCAGCCAAATTTTGTCCCGGTAAGTCCAAAATTGGTCCGGAGCACCCACATCAGTGTCAGGTCCGGATCCACGGTCAGGTCAACCGGTTTTCCATTGAGATTAAATTGAATTTTTTCAGTCATGTTTATGATGGTGTTTGAGTTCGAACTGGTAATCGTTTTCAGTATCTATATCCCTTAGTATCCCGTCATTGCCAGTTTTAATTTCCCGGATTTCGGACGGGTGTTTTTGCAGGAGGTCCCTGAGGCTGGCTTCCCTGGGGTATCCTGTTAATTCACTGATAAATTTTCTTCCAAAGAGAATAGGATGCCCGCGCTTATTTCCATGGGTTGCTATGGCGATCTCTTTCTCTGAATCCCTGTAAGATTCAATTAATTTGTCCATTTCAGCTGCCTGTATCATGGGTTGATCTCCGAGCAGTACCATAACAGCATCTGCAGCATCGGAGACTGCCTTCAGTCCACATTTGACGGATGAAAGCATTCCCTCCCGGTACCGCTCATTATTGACTATTTCAACAGGGTAATCTTTGATTGCCTGACTGTGAGACTCATAATTCGATCCGAGTACCACAATGACTTTCTCAACAGAAGATGCAAGCACATTGCTTATCACTGTCCCTATCATTGTCCTGTCCCCAAAAGGCAGCAATAGTTTGGGCTTGCCCATTCTGCTTGACTCACCTGCACCCAGTATGATGGCTGTGATGGAAGGCAGTTTTCGAAGATGATGCCTTTGATGTCTTATCTGCACCAGCTGGGCACATATACTGACTGCAATTTCCTG
>DAOUVF010000206.1 GCA_030667765.1 Bacteroides sp. | reverse complement strand
GTGGGATTATCAGCAGGAGCTTCAAGAAAATAATCCTTGGCATAGTAATCACCTACCCATTCAACAACATTGCCTGACATGTCGTGGAGTCCATACCCGTTGGCCGGCAGGGATCCGACCCGGATAGGATGTCCATCGGTCCCATAGTAATTGCAGAGGGTGGAATCAACATCATTTCCGCCTGGATATCTTTTTTTTGCAAGCCCGCCACGAGCAGCATATTCCCATTCGGCTTCCGTTGGTAGCCGCATCCCCTTCCATTCTGCATACTGCATGGCTGCTGCCCAGGTAACCCCTACCACCGGATGATCAGGGAAATCCGGTCCGCTGCAGAACAAATCCATGCCCCAGAATTCCGGTAACGGGTGGCCGGTGAACTTGCAAAATTCAAGATACTGGGCATTGGTAACCTCATATTTGTCAATATAAAAGGAATCGACCCATACCTGGTGGGCGGCATTATCAATGTAATTATTTCTTGGGCTTGGTTTGACCCCCATGGTATAATCTCCACCCGGTATCAATACAGGATCGGGCTCAATATTACCGACAGGTGATCCGGATTCTGCATCTGTGCCATTAAGGGGGCAGACCATAATTGTAAAGGCTGAAATCAGGGAAGATAGAAGAATGGTTTTCATATCGGTTAATTTAGGGGAATTTTGAGCATATATCAAAACTGGTTTTCAACCAGCTTATTTGTTTTAAATAGACCTGTTGCAGTTAACATGGTCTATAAAGCCCTGAATCGGACCCTTGCCCTGAATGCAGCATTTTCATCACTGGCCCTGATCCCTTCCAGGTATTCAAACGGATCCGTTCGGGATGCATTCCTTATCCTGATCTGTACCTCTTCTCCATATCTTGTCTCAGACTGATAATTGATCTGGAACTCTTTCACATTCTGCTTTTCATATATTTCTTGCGGATAGCAGTCCTGTACCCATTCGATATACTTCACTGCATTTACATGTTTATTAATATCCAGATCGGAATACCGGGCAAATACAGGCCTATGCCGGTCAGGTTCCGTGATCTTCGGAAGCTTATCAGGTACAGGTTCAATGGCATGTAAATCATCTATATGAAAACTATGAAGGCTGTTGTTTTCGGGCATCTTTTTTGGCCTGCCGGTATTTCCGTCAAGGATCAACCATGCAGTAGTGGCGGTAGTGAGTAACTTATCATCTGCTGAAAGGATCCGGTCATCCATGCTGGGATACTCATGCATGATGATATGAAAACGGGACAATACCCAGTATACATTTTCTTTTCGCATGTCATGATAGCCGAACCGGAATTTATTTGCATGGACAGCAGCACTGTCGAGCAGGATATTGCAGAGGGTGTAAAACTTGGTCTGCCCGTTCAGGCTTACATCATAAGAGGGTATTTTGTTGTCCAGTCTGAGGATCAGGTCTGATTCCCGGTAATTCATGATTCAGGGTTTTGATGATCGCGATTTACCATTTCGGGTGGATTAAGGCTTATAAAGATAAACATCTTGCTTATATTTAGGGAAGCATGGACCTGTATTTCATTCTCGTAAAGCCTGCTGTGCCCGGGAATATCGGTGCCGCGGCAAGGGCCATTAAAACCATGGGTTATACCTGGTTGAGGCTGGTGGCTCCCTGTGATTACCTGGGACAGGAAGCCAGGATGCTGGCGCATGCCTCGGAAGAAATCCTGGAAAGTGCTCAAGTGTTCGCGGGACTGAAAGAAGCCATTGCTGATCTGGATATGAACGTGGCCACCACGGCTAAAACCAGGGCTGTCAGGGTGGAATATTTCAGCGCATCAGAAATTCCGGGCGTGATACGGGCCAAAGGGAATACTGTGAATAAAGTCGGACTGGTGTTCGGCCGCGAAGAATCCGGACTGACCAATACTGAGATCCGGATGTGTGACCTGATTTCAAGCATTCCAATGAAACAGTCTTACCCTTCTTTGAACCTTGGGCAATCGGTAATGATCTATGCCTATATCATGGCATCATTCGAAAGGACCGAACCTGAACCTGCGTCTCACTCATTGGATCAGGAAGGTTTCAGGGCCATGATGCATAAATCAAAGAAAGTGTTAAAAGACCTGGACATTGACAGAAATCCGGCATTATATAACCGGGTAATTGAACGGCTCGCCTCACTCGGAGAGGACGATATTCATCTGCTTCATTCTATATTGAAGCGCTACCTGAAATAAGCCCGGCGGAACTTTTAAATATATCCCTGAACAATCCATCCCTGGTAATCCTGAAATAGGATTCGGGATTGATCGTGCTGTGCAGGATCAGTTCATCACTGACCTGAGAGTATACACGTATCAACAAGGGATCCATATTCATGCCTTCGAAGGTAACCTGGTAAAGCGGATTGGATAAAGGAGAAAAACCATCGGCAAAATCACCATGGCTCTTGCGGGATAAACCATTCAGGTATTGGGCCATGCTTGTTGAATCTGCCAGGATCCCGTTGATGGTCCAGTTCATATCCAGCTTCTGGGCAACAAAACCACTGTCAGCAGGATATTCAAAGACGACCTTGGTGATCCGGTCCTTCGTAAGCCTGCAAATGGTCTGGTCCCTCCAATTATTAAATCCCTGGTTGATACTCATGGCCAGGAATCCTTCTACCGCATAAACTTCATCTTCGTCAATGTTCCTGACATAGGTGATCCCGGTGCCGTATTGCTGGCCATATCCGGAAAATCCACCCGGGGGTGGCTGGTAATTAAACCTTCCGATGATCATATCAAGGGTGGTCTTTTTCCCCTCTTTTACAAGCACCCTTGTTCCCAGTGAATCATTTACATGAAATTCAGGCCATTTCTCTTCTGAGCGAGCTACCAGGCGGTCAGCTTTCAGGTTCAGCAATTCATCCAGGGCATGGCCTATGCTGTATTTGTCCGCAGGAGCCGACAATTCGTCTTTGGAAACAATCCAGGCAATACCGTTTCGACTGAATACAAGTTCTGCACCCTGCTCCGCCTGCGGGTAAATGTAAATGGTTGAAATCCTGCCCGTGTCAATCTCGACAAGGTCAGTATCCAATGTCCGTTCGGCTTTTTTTGCAGTAAAAACCCTGGTTAGAACCAGTATCCCTGCAAGGCCGAGAAAAACGATCAATAAAGTCCGGTTATTGAATTTCCCACTCATATTTTTTTACCATTAATGTTAAGAATAGTCAACTTCCATGCGTGCGACCCGCTGATTCCTGCGGTACTGGTAACGGATAAATCCATAGATCAATACCAGGATGATGGGCAACAGAAAATTCAGCCATTTAAGCAATCCCCTGGTGCTGTCTTCCATCTGCCTGATGGGCCTTGAGCTAACCCCTTTGGTACGGAGGCTTATTAAACCTGTATCATCACTCAACCAGTCAATACTGTTGACCATCAGGCTGATATTATCCGGCTGCACCTGTTGTTGTCCACCTGCATTAATGGGGAAATCACCATCCGCAATAACGATCATTTTACTGTATGTATTTCCACCAAGGTTTCCTTCCAGGGCGGCTCCAAGTACCTGGTTTTGCAAGGGGAAATCCATCTGTGACCACTGCCGCTGGTAATTGAAATTCTGGGGTGCAGGTTGTGTTCCGGATCTCTCTGAACTGAAAACCAGTGGCGTATAGGAGATAGATGAATCTCCCATGAAATCCATGGTACTCGCAAATTGCAGCACCACTGCCTCAAGTCCGGATGTAACCTCATGATCTGCAAACCTGTTGATGATGGGAATATACGGTATGGCTACACTTGAGATCTGGATTGCATTTCCGACCTGTTGTTGCATGGTGGCACTGACGCAATTGGCATCCACTACGAAATTTTCATTGATGATCAGGCCTTTCTCCCGCAACCAGGATTCCAGTCCGGTATACAGGGGGCTCCCGTAACCTCCCTGGAGATCGCCGCTGACACGGTTCATGGCAATGAACAACCGTCCACCACGGGAGAGGAAATGATCAAGTTGTGCAAACACAATGGGGGAAATAGTATCGGCAGGCCTGATGATTGCGAGGGTGCTAATATAGGACGGAATGAATGTAGAATCTGTGATGCTCACATTCTCCATACGGTATAAAATGCTTAATTCCTGGTTTGCCTGGACTAGTTCATTCATGCCTGCTTCTCCATTGCCCTGAAGGAGTCCAACAACAGGTTTATCAACGATGGCCAGTTTTTTGATGGCCGTGGAAAGGGCATACTCCATGGCCAGTCCGGGTTCAACCACAGGGATGACTTCCTTCCTTTCCCCCAGGTTCAAAACAGCTCCCAGGTAAGCCCGTTGCTGTTTCATCTGGTCCTTTTCCCTGACGTTTATCATTACCGGCTGGATCCCGTTCTGCATGGCTTCTCTTTCCAGCTCCTCATCCTCATTCGGACTGGTGAATTCATAAACCAGCATCTGGCCTGAGAGTTTCCCGTATTCCACCAGCATTTCCCTGAAATCATTTTTAGTCTTGATCAGCTGGGCCGGAACATCCTTACTGAAATAGGCTTTCACAGTAATGGGTTCGGTAAGGTCCTGCAGGATATCCCTGGTGGCCCTGCTAAGTGTGTATTGTTTGTCTTCGGTAAAATCCAGGCGGAGATAGAATTGCTTCGAAAGGAGATTGATCACCACGAGGATGGCCACAAACAGTACAATGCTTATAGTAAATTTATCCGGTTTCATCTTGATCGTGCTATTATTAGTTAGATAAACTTCTTTTTGAGAGGGATACCTCGGATAGGAAAATGCCCAGTACAATCAGCGAGAGAAAAAAGATCAGATCACCGGTATCAATAACGCCCCGTGAAATGCTGTCAAAATGACCCCGCATGCTAAGAGCATTGAAAAGTTGTCCGAAGAACCCTGTAAAACTGGAAGCAAGCATATCAAACAGCAGGTGGAAGAAAATGCCGATAAACAGAGTCGTGAGATAGGCCACGATCTGATTGCGGGTAATACTACTCGCCCACAATCCAATGCTTATATAAGCTGCCGACATAAGGGTCAGTCCCAGGTAGCCACAAATAACCGCTCCCACATCCAGGTTCCCGATACTCCCGATGGTAATCACATAGGGAAGGGTAAAAACCAGTGCAACCAGTATCAACAGCAGGGTTGACAGGAATTTCCCGACAACAACAGCCCTGTCAGTAATGGCCCTTGTCAGGAGCAGTTCGATTGTACCTGACCGGAACTCCTCGGCCAGCAGACGCATGGTCAACGCTGGGATAAAAAAGAAAAGTGTCCAGTAAGCAATCATAAAAAAAGACCTGAGGCTTGCCTGTCCCACGAAAAAAATATCAGAACCAAAAAGCCATGTAAAAAATCCGCTAATCCCCAGGAACAATACCAGCAGAATGTAGGCGATCAGGGAATCGAAAAAAGACCGGAATTCCCTTTTGGTAAGTATCCAGATAGTGTTCATAAATATCTTGTGTTTAAACGGTGATTAATTGGTGGTTAATTCCCTGAAAATATCTTCGAGCTTGGTCTCGGAAGGGATTAATTCTGTCAGGATCCATTTATTTTTAATACATAGCTGAAAGACCTCTTTGGCTGAATTGCTCCCTGCCTCGCTCTGAATATTAAATCTGTTTTGCTGCCTGTCGGCAAAATCTACCATGGAGACGGAAGGCAGACCCTGCAGGGCCTCAAAGATGGCATTGGGATCACCTTCTTCTATCCTGGTTTTCAGGATTTCCTGTCCACTGGCCTGTTTTCTAAGGCTACTGGCAGATCCGTCCGCCACGATTTTGCCCCTGTTGATTATCAGGATGCGGTCGCATGTGGCTTCAACTTCCGGCAGAATATGCGTGCTGAGAATAACAGTCTTCTCCCGTCCCAGTTCCCGGATCAATTTCCGGATCTCAACAATCTGGTTGGGGTCAAGTCCGGATGTCGGCTCATCGAGGACCAGGATCTGTGGATCATGGATCATCGCCTGTGCAAGTCCCACGCGTTGTCTGAATCCCTTGGAAAGCTCCCCGATCTTCTTGTGTTTTT
>DAOUVF010000016.1 GCA_030667765.1 Bacteroides sp. | reverse complement strand
GGGCGGCCTTTTTCAGGGTGGTATTCTCAGTATATGCTTTCTTGGCAATTTCTGCTGCTTTATCATACCCGATATGGGTGTTCAATGCCGTGACCAGCATCAGGGAGTTGGAGACATTTTCCCGAATCACTTCCTGGTTCGCCTCAATGCCAATCGCACAATTATCATTGAAGGAAACGCATGCATCTGCCAACAACCCGGCTGATTCGAGGAAGGCATCGATCATTACGGGTTTGAATACATTTAATTCAAAATGGCCGTTCATTCCACCTACTGTAATGGTGGTATCGTTACCAATAACCTGGGCACAGACCATGGTTAAGGCCTCTATTTGAGTGGGATTTACTTTTCCGGGCATGATGGATGACCCTGGTTCATTGGCGGGAATGGTGATCTCGCCGATGCCGCTGCGTGGACCGGAAGCCAGTACACGGATGTCATTGGCAATCTTCATCAGGCTGACTGCCAGGCGTTTAAGGGCACCCGATGCCTCCACAATGGCATCGTGGGCAGCCAGAGATTCAAATTTGTTGGGTGCTGTGATGAAGGGGTATTCAGTCAGGCCGGCTATTTTTTTGGCCACCAGGTCCGCATAACCTTTGGGTGCATTAATCCCGGTTCCGACAGCGGTCCCTCCCAGGGCAATTTCAGCCAGGTGGGGCAATGTGTTCTTAACAGCCTGCAAGCCATGATCGAGTTGTGATACATAACCAGAGAATTCCTGTCCCAGGGTAAGAGGTGTGGCATCCATCCAATGTGTCCTGCCTATTTTTACGGTCTTTTTAAATGCCTCTGATTTATTGGCAAGTGTTTCACGAAGTTTACTGACACCAACGATGGTATTTTCCATCAGGATAGTATAAGCCGCAATGTGCATGGCTGTGGGGAAAGTATCGTTGGATGACTGGGATTTATTTACATCATCATTGGGATGAACAAGCCGCTGGCCCTCACCCAGTTGATTGCCCAGCAGGACATGTGACCGGTTGGCAACCACCTCGTTCATGTTCATGTTTGACTGGGTCCCTGATCCGGTCTGAAAAATCACCAGGGGGAACTGATCGTCAAGTTTTCCGTCTATGATCTCATCGCATACCTGAGCGATCAGCTTTGCCTTTTCTTCAGGGAGGACACCCAGATCAAGGTTAGTGAGGGCAGCCGCTTTTTTCAGGTAGGCAAATGCAACGATAATCTCCTTTGGCATTTTCCTGTTGCCGATCTTGAAATTGTTAAGGGATCGCTGTGTTTGAGCACCCCAGTACTTGTCAGCAGGAACCTCGACATGTCCCATGGAATCTTTTTCGATCCTGATGTTCATAGTGGTTTTTGGTTTGTTTGTTGTTAAATGTTAATCGTGAATTTTCATAAAAAAATGGGTAATGTAAACCCACCCGTCATTTCCCTCTGCAATACCGGGTCCTGATTGGATATGGTCATCAAGGATGATGCTACGTGCTGCGCTGTCTTGAATCCAGCCTTCCACCACTATCCGTGCTGCTGTGGTATCTTTACTGTTTATCTTGGAACTAAGTGCTCCAAAATTAACGGGCTCCCAGTGTTCCTTGATTTTTTCCCAACGTGCATCCATCCCTTCATCTGGTTTCCCTGAATTCATATAGGCGGCACTCTGTTGCCTGGCTTCAATAAAAAGGTCATGGAAAAATACCAGGTCGCTCAGTCCTTGTGATTGCCGGTACTTATTGACGTTATAATGAAGTTCCATTTCGAATGCGTTAACCTGGTAAAAAGGTTCATCTTTCTTGCAGGATAACACGATAATGCCGATCAGACATATCGCCAATAATGTACGAAGCAAATGCAAACTTGTCTGTTTCATGGTGAATTTAAATTTACAATAAATTATCAATATTCTCCGGTGGTTGGCCCAGCACTGCTTTATGTTCTGTAACAATGATGGGGCGCTGGATCAGCCTGGGATTTTCGGCCAGGATACTGATCCATTCCTCATCAGGAATATCCTTTCCTTTTAATTCCTTTTTATAATAGTCCTCCTGGGTCCTGACAAGGTTGCTTGGGGGTATGTTCATTTTTTCCAGGATTTCCCTGATTCCCTCCTGGGAGATCCCGTTCTTGATATAATCGATTGTTTCAAAGTCGCCTGTTTTATCTTGCAGGTATTCAAGCCCGGCCCGGCTTTTCCGGCAGCGGGGATTGTGATAGATCCTGATCATGTTTATTCTCCTCCAAATTGCATTAAGTATTCTTTAATAAATGCGTTCAGGTTTCCGTCAAGTACATCATTTACATTGCCGGTCTCAAAATTGGTCCGGATGTCTTTGATCATCTTGTAAGGATGCAGGACATAATTCCTGATCTGCGAACCCCATTCAATCTTCTTTTTTTGTCCCTCGATCTTGGCCTGTTTTTCTTTCTGTTCCCTCAGCTCAAGTTCATATAATTGGGACTTTAAAATGCGCAGGGCATTATCCTTGTTTTTCATCTGGGATCTGGTTTCCTGGTTCTCTATGACCAGTCCCGTTGGCTGGTGCCTTAACCTTACCGCTGTTTCCACTTTGTTGACGTTTTGTCCGCCTGCACCGCTGGAACGGTAGGTCTCCCAGGTTATGTCACCGGGATTAATGATGATCTCTATGGTTTCATCGACTACCGGAGAAACGAATACAGATGCAAAGGATGTATGCCGCCGGTTGGCGGAATCATAAGGGGACAAGCGGACCAGCCGGTGCACCCCGTTTTCGCTTTTGAGGTACCCGTAAGCAAATTCCCCGGTAAATTCAAGGGTAACGGATTTTATTCCAGCCTCTTCACCCGGCAGGTAATCCACTTCCCTTACCTTGTAATTATTTCTTTCCCCGTAGCGAATATACATTCGCATCAACATTTCTGCCCAGTCCTGGCTCTCCGTTCCCCCGGCCCCGGGATTGATCTTCAGGAGGGCGCCCAGGGCATCTTCCTCGTTCCCCAGCATATTGCGCAATTCAAGGTTCTCAACCAGCGACAGGGCAATCTGATATTGCTGGTCCACTTCCGCTTCTTCCGCTTCTCCCTCGCTAAAAAAGTCGTGGAGTACGGTGAGGTCCTCTACGCTTGATCTGACTTCATCATAAGCGGTAGTCCATGATTTCAGCCTGGAAATTTCTTTTAATTTGGTTTCCGCTTTCTGCGGGTCATTCCAGAAATCGGCAGCATGGGTTATCTTTTCTTCTTCTTTTATCTGGTCCAGCTTCCGGTCAACGTCAAAGGTGCCTCCTCAGCGCCTGCTCGCGCTTCACCAGTTCTTTCATCTGTTCTGTGGTGATCATATTGAATAGATTAATGAATGTTCGGTATGCAAAAATAATAAAGATCGAAACATAATCATGTTTTCTTCATCTCATCCAGCACCTGGAAGATCAACGCGGATTCAAAACCGCGTTGCTGGGCGAAACGGGCCAGCTTATTCCTAACCTTAAAAGGATTGTTATCCTTTATATGCTGGCGCTTTTTTATTAATTCTTCCTTCAGGATCTCGAGGTAATTGTAATCATCTATGCCATCGATGGCATTGCGGATGATCTCTTCCGGGATATGTTTGGCCGAAAGCATGTACCGGATCTTGATCTTTCCCCACCTGTTAAACCGCAATTTGTCGCGCACGAACGTCCCGGCATATCTTGATTCATCAATGAATCCTTCTTTCTTCAAGGTTTGCAGGACTTTCTCGACATGTGTTCCCGGAAGTTTGAATTTTTCCAGTTTCTCCCTGATCTCGCTGCTGCATTTTTCCTGGCGGCTGCAGAGATCCATGGTATATGAAAGTGCTTCCTGGTAGTTCATGAGCGAATGGCTTTTATCATCCTGTCTTTCCCGTTAATATCCTGGCGCAGTTCCGCACCAATGAACCCCTTTTCATGCAGCAGATCGATGACTTTCATCCCGAATTTTTCGTGGACCTCCAGGTATAACTGTCCACCTTCCTTTAATTGCTGACGGGCGAAGCCGGCAATGGATAAATAGAAAAGCAAGGGGTTTTTATCCGGAACGAACAAGGCTCCCGGTGGTTCATGGGCCGTTATATGGGGATCCATGGTTATTTTCTCACTGTTCGGGATATAAGGTGGATTGCTGGCAATTATATCAACCCGGGGCCAATTTTTGGGAGGATTAATTTCCAGAATATCATTCTGTATAAACTGCAGGTCAAGATCCATCTTAACGGCATTCTTTGAGGCCACAACCAGGGCTGCTGCATCTGCATCCGTTGCTATCACTTGTGACCCGGGTATATGCTTTTTAAGGGCCAGGGCAATACAGCCTGAGCCGGTACCGATATCCATGATCAGGGGCCGTGAATTTGGTATCCCGTCAATAATCCACCGGACAAGTTCCTCGGTTTCGGGCCTGGGGATCAGTACGTCCTGTGTGACATCCAGCACCAAGCCATAAAATTCAGCCTGCCCGGTGATATATTGAACCGGGTAACAGGCCTTCAGTTTCCTGATAGCCCTGTCAAACCATTGCTGATCTTTTTTAGCCAGGATCTCATTCCTTTTTAGCCCGACCTCATGTTTCTTAAGATGCAGCCTCGTCCCGAAAAGAATATCTGTCATGGCATCGATTTCCCTGACAGGATACTGTTCATTGAGCTCTTTTTTAATATTTTCGCGTATGGTCTGTATGGTGCGAAATTCATCGGCCATGTGGTAAAGTTAAAAATTCCGGCGTTCATGGAGACTGCAAAACAAGATATGGAGTTTATGGACAGGTGCCTGGAACTGGCACATAAGGGACTTGGCAATACGGCCCCGAATCCTATGGTAGGTTGTGTCCTGGTGGCAGGCGGAAGGATTATTGGTCAGGGTTACCACCATGAATATGGTAAGGCCCATGCAGAGGTCAATGCCATACAATCGGTTAAGAAATCTGAATTGCTGGCCTCCTCCACGCTGTATGTGAATCTTGAGCCCTGCTCTCATCATGGGAAAACACCTCCCTGTTCGGAACTGATCCTGGACAAGGGTATACCCAGGGTGGTTGTGGGAAACATGGATCCGAATAAGACCGTCTCAGGCAAAGGTATCTCCCGGTTGGCTGATCATGGAGTGGAAGTCAGTGTTGGCATCAGGGAAAAAGAATGCCTGGAATTGAACCGCAGGTTTTTTACCTATCATGTAAACAACAGACCCTATATCATCCTGAAATGGGCAGAGACAAAAGATGGTTTTATTGATCGTGAGCGGACACCTGGAACCAGTGGCAACATTAACTGGATCACAGGAACCATGGAAAGGCAGCTTGTTCATAAATGGAGGAGTGAAGAACAGGCCATACTGGTAGGTACACGAACTGTATTGACAGATGATCCGGAGCTGACGGCGAGGGACTGGTCCGGAAGGCAGCCGCTTCGCCTGGCAATTGACCGCAAGGGGATACTTCCTGGAAGCCTGAAACTCCTGGATGGCAAAACCCCGACGGTAATCTTCTCTGAAAGGGCACTCAAGCCGGCGGAGAATATCCTGTGGATAAAGCTCGCGGGAGACCCGGATATGCTGGATGGTATTTTGGACTTTCTCTATAATAATGAAATTCAATCCCTGATCGTTGAAGGAGGCAGGGCAACGCTGGAAGGATTCATCAAACGAAATCTATGGGATGAGGCAAGGGTGTTTACAGGGGACCAGCTATTCAGGAGGGGTATCCGGGCACCCAGTTTAGAAACAGACACATCAGAAAAGCACCAGATTGCCGGCAGCATGCTCAGTATTTTCAGGAATCAAACATTAAACCTTCATGTTGAATAGTTTGGCATGATTTTTACTGTAATTAAAATGTGAATTCCATATCTTTGTGTAGATTTGCCTGATTATCTGGCAGATATTAAATTTTATTTTAATGAAAAATCTTGCTCTCTGTTTATTTGCCGCTCTGATTTTAACCAGCCTGAATACCCAGGCCCAAAACCCAAAGAGATTTTTCAAAGCAGGTGAGGATTTTATCCTCGCAGGAAATTACCAGGATGCTGTTGAGCAATTGACTAAAGCTATTGACCTGCAACCGGATTATGACAAGGCCTACCTGGCCAGGGCGGATGCTTACGAAAAGCTGGGAATGATCAGGGATGCGGCTGAGGATTATGACAGGGCAGCCACTTTCCTGGATAAAAAACAAGAGGTATTTTACGAGGCGGGAAGGCTATATTATGAGCTGGGGGATTATGAAAAGGCGATCAACAGGCTGGATAAATCCATTTCACTCAAACGAAATTATGTTGAACCATACCAGGTAAAAGCAAATGTACTGATTGCACAGGAGCGGTATGAGGAAGCCCTGGAAGTAGCTCATAATGCCCTGACCCTGAAAGAGAACACATATAATTTTTACATCCATGGAACGGTGAATAAAAAGATGGGCAACCTGGAAGCTGCCGAGGCAGACTTTATCAATGCCGTTTCAGAAGATCACCAGCATGTACCTTCTTTGCTTGCCCTGGCGGATGTCAGGCTCAGGCTGGGAAAAACGGATTTTGCCCTCCAACATGCCAACAGGGCTATCCAATTTGATAACGAGAACCAGGAAGCCTATGTAATCCGGAGCAAGATATATGTCAGGAAGCTTGATTATCCGAATGCCATAGATGATGTTTCAAAAGCCATATTGCTGAATCCCGATGATACCGACATGTATTATCTACGGGGGTGTTTTTACCAGGATTTTACACAGCATGCCAATGCCGTTAATGATTTTACCAAGGTATTGATGCTGCAACCCGATAATGCCGATGCATTGTATAAACGTGCCTGGTCATATGAACAGGTTGGCAACTACCGGGATGCCATTAAGGATTATGAAAAACTGGTAAGCCTGTCGGAATTTGACGGTAAGGCACAAAAACTCCTGAAGGAGGCCAATGTAAGATTATTTGAACTCTACCGGGAAGGAAACAAACCCGACCTGGTTATTCTGGATCCGAAACCACGCGACAAACAATTATTACAATACCCGAAAGAATCAAAGATCGTGAGCCTGAAGGGAAGGATCATAGATGAGAGTGATATCAAATCCCTCAAAATCGACGGTATTGCATACCCAATTGAACAAAAAGAAGAGGGTTGGGAATTCTTGATAGCCCTGGATATTGAAGACAGGGGAGACATATTTGTTGAGATAACGGATGTGTACGATAATGTTTCAAACATACGCTATACTATTAACCTGACGGAGGTTAATGCTCCCTATATAACCATCATTGCCCCTTATGCTTCAGATAACGGCGAAATATACCTTGATTCAAATGATCCTGATATATATGTTGAAGGGAGGGTCCGGGACGAGAGCCTGATCCAGACCATCATGATCAATGGTGTACTGGCCTCTTATTACCCCGATGAGTTGAATCCAAGGTTTTCGGCGAACCTGAACATTTTAAACCAGAACAGGATCATTGTAATATCAGAAGACATTTACGGGAACAGGATTGAACAGGAATTCCAGCTGAACCGGGATGCAGCGCTTATGTCAGAGAACAATCCCATGGGTAAAACCTGGGCCGTATTTATTGAGAACTCCAACTATGAAACATTTGCCAGCCTGGAGGGTCCTTCCAGGGATGTGACCCTGATGCGCGCAGCACTGGCTAAATACCAGATCCACAATATTATCCACAAGAAGAACATGACAAAGAGTGACATGGAAAGGTTCTTCTCCATTGAATTGCGCGACCTGGTCCGAAGCAACAGGGTGAATTCCATCCTGATATGGTATGCCGGACATGGGAAATACATCAATGAATCAGGATACTGGATCCCCACCAATGCACAGAGGGATGACGAATTTACCTATTTCAACATCAATGCATTAAAGGCATCATTGCAATCCTATTCCAACTATATAACCCATACACTGGTTATTACCGATGCCTGTGAATCGGGACCAAGTTTTTACCAGGCCATGAGGTCAGCTCCGGAGGAAAGAAGCTGTGATGACTGGCAGGCTACAAAATTCAAGTCATCGCAGGTGTTTTCATCAGCTGGCTATGAATTTGCTGTGGATAACTCACAGTTTACCCGGACTTTCGCCAATTCCCTGGCCAACAATCCAAATGCCTGTCTGCCTATCGAAAACATCGTTAATAAGGTGACATCTGCCGTTGATCAAAACAGCCAGCAAGAGCCTAAATTTGGGAAGATAGATGGGCTTGAAGACGAGGACGGTACTTTCTTTTTCATTTCCAGGGATTATTAGCAATCCTCTTCTAGGCCGGGGCATATTTGATAGCAGAACCATCCCAGACAGGTGAATGCTCGATGGCTTTTACTACATCCTCCGGATCTTCAATGACCTGCCAGATATCCTGGTGGATCTCTCTCATAAACTGTTCTTCCACCATCTTACGGAGCATTTCAAGGAATGGATCGAAGAATTGATTTGTATTGATGATTATTATGGGCACCAGGACCTGACCGAGCTGTTTATGTGTCATCATTTCGAGCAGTTCTTCAAGTGTGCCTACACCGCCTGGCAAGGCTATGAAAGCGTCGATGTTTTCCGTGAGTCTTTTCTTCCGCTCATGCATATCCCTTACGATGAACATATCTTTTACAAGCGGATGATTCCAGCCCTGGTCCACCATGAATTGTGGTATGATACCACGGATGGATCCCCCTGCCTCCATCATGGTATCGGCCAACTTTCCCATAAGACCAACTCCTCCACCGCCATAATTGGCAGCAATGCCATGTCCGGCAAGGGCAAGTCCGAGTTTGCGGGCTGCGTCAAAATAGATCTTATCTACCTTGTTGCTGGATGCACAAAAGACAGATACCCGTTGGTGAATCATTAATTTCTAAAATAAGGCTTCGAGCTTGTTAACCAGGTTGCTTTTGGGTACTGCTCCAACCTGTTTGTCAGCCACTTCACCATTCTTAAAAAAGAGAACGGTGGGGATATTACGGATGCCATACTTCCTTGTGACATTGGGATTGCTGTCAACATCAAGCTTGCCAACAACGGCTTTTTCGGCAAAATCATTCCCAATTTCCTCCACGATAGGCCCGACCATGCGGCAGGGTCCACACCATTCAGCCCAAAAGTCTACAATAACTGGTTTGTCTGAATGAAGAACAACTTCATCGAAATTCTGATCTGTCAATTCTAGTGCCATTTTCTAAATGTTAATATGAGTGATCGTGCAAAAATAATGCATATTCACCAAACGATTTGTTAATTAAATTTAAAATCTATTTCCGGCTTTTCCTGAAGGTACTGAATTAGCTCATCGTCAATATGGATCCTTTTTGTCCTCGAGAACATTTCAATATAAATATTCTCTTCCCTGTCATGAACCATGAATTTTAAACGAGCCGATCCCTTTTTCTGTCTCGCATATTTATCTATCTCATTGATCATCTGTTCATCAAGGCTGCTAAGTGCAACTGTTACCAGGAGGCTGCTGATCATTTCTTCCCTCACATCGGCCAGCATTTTGATCTCTTTTATTTTCAATTCATAGTCGACGGTCCCATTGTTGAACGGCCTGGGTTGTACCTGTCCCCTGATCAACAAAGCATAACCCGGGGTAAAATAATTCTTAAACGCAATATAATCCTTATTGAACAACATCAGCCTGAAGGAATCCGTGTAATCCTCCAGCATGATTGTCCCGTATGGCTTATTGTTCTTTGTGTAGGCCTGCTTGTGTGATCTTACCAGTCCCGCAACCATCACCTCCTGTCCGTTCAGGTTGCCCAGGTTATCCAGGTTGGACAGGCTGTGTGTACAGAAATGCTCGATCTCAAGTTTATAGCTGTCCAGTGGATGGGCTGAAAGATATATGCCTATCAATTCTTTTTCAGTATCAAGCTTTACCAGTTTTGGCCATGCTTCCTCCGTGGTTATGACAGGTTTGCTGATTTCCAGGTTATTCGCCTCACCGAACAGGGATTGCTGGGTGGTCATTTTCTCAGCCTGGATCTTATGGCCGTACCGGATCAATCGTTCAATAAAACTGATGTCCCTTGTATCGAGTCCGAAATATTGTCCCCGCATGATATCCCCAAGGCTGTCGAGCGCCCCGGATCCGGCCAGCGCTTCCAGGCTTTTTTTGTTCACAGCCTGCAGGTCTACCCGCTCAACCACGGCATAAATATCGGAAAAGGCTCCGTTTTCATCCCTCTCCTGTATGATCCTGGACGCAGCCGCTGCACCAAGTCCCTTGATGGCGCCAAGGCTGAAACGGATATTGCCTTCCGTATTGACAGCAAACTTGATCCGGCTTTCATTGATATCCGGTCCGAGTACTGACAAACCCATGCGACGGCATTCATTCATGAACTGGGTGATCTTTTTTATATCACTGATGTTCCGGCTTAATACCGAGGCCATGAATTCTGCCGGGTAATGGGCCTTAAGCCAGGCGGTCTGATAAGATACCAGGGCGTAACATGTACTGTGGGATTTATTAAATGCATACTCGGCGAATGCCATCCAGTCCTTCCATATCTTATCGGCGTCCCTTTGCCGGATATCGTTTTTTGCGCAGCCTTCGATGAACTTTTCATTGAGATCAGCCATTATCCTGCTGTTCTTCTTTCCCATGGCCTTACGGAGACTGTCTGCCTGGCCACCGGTAAATCCGGCCATCTCCTGGGAAAGGAGCATCACCTGTTCCTGGTATACAGTAATCCCGTAAGTGTCTTTTAGGAACTTTTCCATCTGGGGCAGGTCATACTGGATTTTCTCCTTGCCATGCTTCCGGTTGATGAACCGGGGGATGTATTCCATGGGGCCCGGACGATAAAGTGCATTCATGGCAATCAGGTCTTCGAAACGATTGGGTTTTAATTCGCGGAGATATCTTTTCATCCCGTCAGATTCGAACTGGAAGAGACCGGTAGTCTCACCACGGCTGTATAATTCAAAGGTTTGTTCGTCGTCGAGAGGTAAATTGTCAATGTCAATGTCTGTTCCTTTGGATACTTTAATCATTTCCACGGCATCCTTGATGATGGACAGTGTTTTGAGTCCCAGGAAATCCATCTTCAGCATGCCGACCGATCCCACATGTTTTCCGTCAAATTGAGTAACCCAGAGATCTGTATCCTTGGATTTGCATACCGGGATATGTTCCATCAGATCATCCTTGCCGATAATGATCCCGCAGGCATGCAGTCCCGTGTGCCGTACGGAACCCTCCAGGATTTCGGCATACTTCAGGGTCCGCTGAGCAAGTTCTGTCCCTTTTAATTTTATGTCATTAAGTTCCCTGACTTCGGCATAGGCTTTTTTCAGTGTGGTGCCCGGACGCTCGGGCACCAGTTTGGCCAGCTTGTCGGCTTCCGGCAGGGGCAATTTCTCGATCCTGGCCACATCACGTATGGCCATCTTTGCTGCCATGGTGCCAAAGGTGATGATATGGGCTACCTTGTTTTTACCGTATTTGTCGACCACGTATCTCAGAACATCTTCGCGCCCGTCTTCATCAAAATCAATATCAATATCAGGCATGGAGATCCTGTCAGGGTTCAGGAAACGTTCAAACAACAAATCATATTTGATGGGATCGATATCTGTGATCCTGTTGCAGTAGGCTACCACTGACCCTGCAGCACTGCCTCGACCGGGACCGACACTCACATCCATCTTTCTTGCTGCGTCAAGGAAATCCTGTACGATCAGGAAATACCCCGGGAACCCCATCTTTTTAATGACCCCTAATTCGTAATCAATCCTTGCCTGTAAATCATCGGTGATATCACCATATCTGTTCCTGGCACCTTCCATGGTCAGATGGTACAGGTAATCATCTGCATCCTCATACTCATCGGGGATGGGGAAATCAGGCATGATTGGATCACGGTTCAGGTCGTAGTATTCAATCTTGTCTGCTATTTCCTGTGTGTTCTCCAGCGCCTGGGGTATGTCAGCATAAAGCTCTGCCATTTCCTCGCGGGTCTTGAACCATTCCTGCTTGGTATACCTCAACCGTGTCGGATCGTCAAGATCTTTCCCGGTATTCAAACAGATCAGTCTGTCATGTGCTTCCGCATCCTCCTGGTTCACGAAATGCACATCATTGGTCGCTATCAGTTTTATCCCTTTATCGATAGCGATTTCCATCAACCTGGTGTTAACCTTTTTCTGTTTTGCCAGTGTGTCATCGTCGAAAAACGGATCGCCTGTTGGATGACGTTGCAACTCCAGGTAGAAATCATCTCCGAATGTTTCCAGGTAATACGCCAGGGAAGCTTCCAGTCCCGATGCACTTTCATTTAAGATCTGCGAAGGTATATCTCCGCCCAGACAGGCAGTTGAAGCAATCAGTCCATCGCTGTATTCCTTCAGAATCTCCTTGTCTATCCTGGGTTTGTAGTAATGTCCTTCGATCCATCCAGTTGATACTAGTTTTACCAGATTCCGATATCCTGTTTGGTTCTTAGCCAGCAGGATAAGGTGATAACCACCCCTGTCTTCTTTGGTTGTATTTTTAAAACGGCTTCTGCGTGCCACGTAGACTTCACAGCCTAAGATGGGTTTTATGCCGTGACTTTTGGCTTCATTAAAGAACTCCTTGGCGCCAAAAAGATTCCCGTGATCAGTAATGGCGATGGCTTTCATTTCATCTTCCTTGGCTTTCTTCATAAGGGCCGGAATACTGGATGCGCCATCCAGGATGGAATACTGTGTATGTACATGAAGATGTGTGAAGCCCATTGTCTAACTCTTTGAATACATGCGAGTTGAAAAAAGCTGGCGGTTGGTATGCCTGCCTGCTAAAGTTACAAAATTGAGATTTCAAACATCATAGTGTTAATAATTATTTCAAAAGTTTCATCTCAACACTCCAATCATCGCACCAGCAGGGCCCATGACAGTGTACTAAAAATTAATTAAAAAGGCTTTCACGAATAGATTAATTATTTATCTTTGCACCTCCAAAATAGTAGGAGCATTTTAATCAATTCAGATTATGCCAGTTAAATTAAGATTAGCAAGACATGGTAGGAAGAAGTTTGCATTCTATCACATTGTAGCTGCAGACGGAAGGGCGCCACGGGATGGCAAGTTCATTGAAAAACTGGGGGTTTATAATCCCAATACAAATCCAGCAACCATTGAGCTGGATTTTGATAAATCTTTGAACTGGCTTGAAAAGGGTGCACAACCTACTGAAACAGTAAGAGCAATACTCTCTTACAAAGGAGTACTCATGAAAAGGCACCTGATGACAGGTGTCAGAAAAGGAGCATTCTCAGAGGAGGAAGCTGAAACCAGATTTGCAGCATGGATGAAGGAAAAGGAAGCCAAGATCCAGGCCAAAAAGGATGGACTGGATAGGGCCATTGAGGATGATATCAATCAAAGACTTGAAGCTGAATCAAAAATCAGCGAAGACAGGGCTGCAGAGATATTAAAGAAGAGATCTGAGCTTGCAGAGGCAGCTGATGAGGATGCATTAGAGGCAGTAAAAGAGCAGGAAACGGAAACAGCTGAGACCGTTGAAGAACCTGTTGCAGAGGAACCGGCCGCAGAGGCAAAGGCAGAAGCAGTAGAGAGCAAAGAAGCAGAGAAGCCGGCCGAAGAACCTGTTGCCGAAGAACCTGTTGCAGAGGAACCGGCTGCTGAAGCAGCCACCGTGGAGGAGGAAAAGAAACCGGAGCAAAAGGACGACAAGGCAAAAAAAGAAGAGCCGAAGGGGAAGAAGACGGACAAGGCCGCTGCGGATAAGAAGGCAGAAAAGCAGGCAGAGGAAGCACCCAGGGATTCAGGGGAGACCGGGGAAGAGAAGTCAGAATAGTAAAACAGCAATAATGACCAGGGATAAATGCTTGCTCCTTGGCACTATTTCAAAAACTCATGGTGTCCGTGGTGAGTTAATCATCCGGATTACGGACCCTTCCTTTGAACCAGATGAAAACTGGGAATCATTATTCCTTCAAATTGATGGAATTTTGGTTCCTTTTTTTATTTCATCCCTTCATGCCCCAAAAGCAGATGAATGGTTCATCTGCTTTGACGATTATGACAACAAGGACAGTGCACAAAACCTTGTAGGATCACCTGTCTGGATCCAAAAAGATTTCATGGCAAAGGTCGAGGAAGAAATCTATATGGATGAACTTACCGGGTATGCATTGATCAATCTATCGACCGGGAGGCAGGGTTTGATCGCTGACTTCATGGATATCCCGGGCAATCCGGTATTTGAAGTATCTCTTGAAGGGAAAAAAGTATTGGTGCCTGCGCAGGATGACCTGATAGAAGAGATCGATCAGGAGAACCAAAAACTGATCATGCGCCTGCCAGAGGGAATTATGTAAAAACATTCATGGTTTTGCAGCACCAGGATAATCAAATCGTCTTTATACCGATAAGCCTTCACTAAAACCTATAGCCTTATGAAAATCAATATGCTCAAATTCTTATTCTCCATAATCCTGGTCTTTGCCACACTGATTGCCTTCGGCCAGGACAAAGAAGCGCGGGATGTATCAACCTTTACCGGTGTTTCACTTGGTATCTCTGGTGATCTTTACCTTACACAGGGAAGTCCCCAGAAAGTAGTTATCCAGGCAGAGAACAACCTGGATGAGATCGAGACCGAGGTCAGAGATGGCGTTTTAAGGATAAAGACAGATAATTGGAACTCAAGAATCAAAGGAGTTAAGATCTGGATCACCATGGCTGAAGTTGAAGCACTGAGTGTTTCAGGCTCAGGGGACATCATTGCCGAAACACCCATCAATGCTGACGAGCTTGAATTAAAGGTAAGTGGAAGCGGTAGTATAAAAATACCAGAACTCAAGGGAGATGAAATCGGGGCAGCTATATCCGGATCAGGTGATCTGAAACTGGCAGGAACTGCAGATGAAATGGAATTACGCATCAGTGGTTCCGGATCTGTGTTTGCCGAAGGATTGAAAGTGAATGAATGCTGCATCAAGATCAGTGGCTCAGGCAGCTGCAAGATTGATGTCATCGGAGAGCTCGATGCCTCTATCTCAGGTAGCGGAAGGGTCACCTATTTCGGTAATCCGCAAATTGATGCCCGGATATCCGGTTCAGGGAAAGTTAGAAAAGGAGACTGATAAGCATTGCTGATCATTTCCTGATCACTTCGATCTCGCCATTAAGCTTAACCTTCAGGATGCATGAAGGTTTTCTTTTAATATGGTCATCCTGGCGCCAGGCAACCGTATAGTCAACCACCGATTTTATTTCTGCAGATATTTCACTGAATATGACAGGAGCCGGCTGGCCGGCTATATTTGCCGAGGTTGAAACGAGCGGTTTGCGGAAACGGCGTATTAATTCGGTACAGAATGGGTCTGAAGTGATCCGTATACCGATAGCACCATCCGGGGATAATAAATTACCTGCCAGGTTCCTGCCGACCGGGTAGATGATGGTCAGCGGGTCATCATTGATCTCAATAATTTCATCGGCCATGGCCGGGATCTCTTCGACATACCTGGAAAGCATGTCCGCAGAATTAACAAGGATAAGCATGGCCTTTGCATCCTCGCGCTGTTTCAGCTGGTATACTTTTTGGGTGGCGTGGGACTGAGTAGCATCACAACCGATCCCCCAGATGGTATCGGTAGGATACAGAATTGTTCCGCCAGATGCCAGAACTTCAATGCATTTCTGTATATCCTGGTGCATTTAGAATACCTTCCTGTAAACTTCCATTAAATTCTCGGCGATGATCTCCTCTTTGAATTTCCGCGCGTGTTTATATCCCTTTTCCTGCATTTCGGATCGCAGTTTTTCATTTTCCAGGACAAGCCGGATAGCATGGATCATTTCATCCGTATCATCCGTATCAACATACATGGATGAATTGCCTCCGGCTTCATCAAAACAACTTCCGCGGGAGGTAATCACCGGCGTTCGGGAGAAAAGGGCTTCCAGTATGGGTATGCCAAATCCTTCAAACCGGGATGGGTAGATAAATGCATCTGCCAGCTGGTAAATCCCGGGCAGGTCCTCATTTGGAACATCCTGCAGGAAAGTGATGTTTTTCAGAGAATGTTCGGTGATGTATTCGTGGATCTGCTTAATATAAGGAGTACTACGACCGATTACTATCATGGGGATGTCCAGCTTACCCATGTGCCGGGCTTTTATTAACTGAAGCAGGTTTTTCCGTGGTTCAATGGTCCCAACATATAGAAGATACGAAGCAGGCAGGCGGTATTTTTGCGAAAGCTTTTGTTTCTCTGCTTCGCCCCATTGTTCATAAAAAGCGGGATCACAGCCCTGGTATACCACATCGATTTTTTCTTCAGGGATCTTGAAATAATGGATGATGTCAGACCTGGTCTGCTCGGAAATCGCTATCACCCTGTCTGAATTCATGCAGGAGAAATTTGCCTTCCTGCTATAAATTTTCCTGTCAATGGGTTTATACCATTCAGGGAACCGGAGGAAAATCAGGTCATGAATGGTAACTACAGAAGGTACATGGTTTTTGATGATATCAAATGGGATCTCATTACTGAGTCCGTGATATAATTCTATTCCGTCCCGGACCAGTTGCTTTCCCAGCCAGTAGCTGCGCCAGAAGGAGGAAAATTTCCTTTCTTTCCAGGATTGTGGGTAGACAAGGGTGTGGTTTTTTAATGCGCCGTTCGGGATCTGGTTCTTCGTCGCCGGGATATACAGGTAGAATTCGTTATCAGGGAACTTATGGCTGAGGTAGCGAATGGTATTCCTGCTGTAATTACCCAGTCCGCTATAATTGAAATAAGCCCGCTTTGCATCAAAACCAAATCGCATATGCCCGTAATATAATCAGAATGCTATATTATATTCCCTCAATGCATCGTTGAGGGATGTTTTCTTATCGGTCGATTCCTTCCTTTTTCCAATAATCAGTGCACAGGACACCCCGTAGTCACCAGCCGGGTATTCCCTTGGGTAGGTTCCGGGGATTACTACCGACCGTGAGGGTACCATGCCCTTATACTCAACCGGTCCTGACCCGGTGACATCAATAATCCTGGTGGATTTGGTGATAACCACATTGGCGGCCAGGACGACCTCTTTTTCCAGGTAGGCGCCTTCCACGATTATGCACCTGGAACCGATAAAACAATTATCTTC
>DAOUVF010000152.1 GCA_030667765.1 Bacteroides sp. | reverse complement strand
CTTGATTCGGGACCAGCCGCATGGAGATCTTGGCAAATGCTTTGGATGGCAGGATGGTTTTTGCCCCTTCCTCTATATATCCTCCCCATATCCCGTTCACATCAAGGCTCGGCCTGATCCCCGTACGTTCCAGTGAAGTGTAGCCTTCCTCTCCGGCAACTGCATCCACATCCAATTCCTTCTTATATGCTTCGACATCAAACGGGGCTTTTGCCATTTCATCCCTTTCCTCTCTGTTCAGCACCAGCACGTCATCATAAAATCCAGGAATGGTTATTTCATTTTTATCGTTGGTCAAAGAGGCGATCATTTTACAAAGCACATTCACCGGGTTGGCAACAGCTCCTCCGAAAAGCCCTGAATGGAGATCACGATTGGGTCCCGTCAGTTCCACTTCCATATAACTGAGTCCCCTGAGTCCCACTGTTATAGAAGGTATCTCCATAGCTATCATTGTGGTATCGGAAACAAGGATTATATCGGCATTCAGTAATTCCTGGTTTGATCTGCAAAATTCTTTGAGACTGGGTGAACCAACCTCTTCCTCTCCTTCAATCATGAATTTTACATTACAGGGAAGTTGTCCGGTCTTCACCATAAATTCAAATGCCTTAAAGTGCATGAAAAGTTGCCCCTTGTCATCATCGGCTCCACGAGCCCATATTTTTCCATCCCGTATCTCCGGCTCAAAAGGATCGGAATCCCAGAGCTCAAGCGGCTCAACCGGCTGTACGTCATAGTGTCCATAGATGAGCACCGTCGGAAGACCTGCTCCCACATGTTTCGAACCATAAACCACCGGTTGTCCGCTGGTTTCCATAACCCTGGCTTCATCTGCCCCTGCCTCAAGCAAAGCATTCCTGAGCAGGCCTGCCATTTTGATCATGTCTGGCTTGTTTTCAGGCTTGGCACTGATGGATGGGACCCTGATAAGCTCAAAAAGCTCATCCAGGAATCGTTTTTTATTCTCTTCTATGTATTGCTTTAATTGATCCATTGAGATTTGGTTTTATTTAATGATTTTTAAAATTAATGATAATTTACAATCTAGGGCCTGTTCTCCATGTCCACATCCAGCCCATCTGAAATGATCTGGAGTTTTTGAAAAAAATCCGCACCAAACTTTCGTTCAATGGCTTCTTTCACAAAACGGTATACCGGTACATTTTCACTCTCACCATGCACCCTGGCAGGATCGCATACCTTCCAGCGGTCATAGTTCACTGCTTTCAGGTTGTTGTAATTCTTCACGCGTATGGGATATATATGACAGGAAATGGGCTTACGGAAACCTGTAGCCCCTTCCTCCCATGCCTTTTCGATGCCACACCGGGCGATATCGTTCTCAAAAAGGACATAGGCACATTCACTTTTCCCGCCTACAAGGGGTGTAACCATTTCCTGGTCAGCATCCCGGACGGAAGTTCCCTGCCGGGCAATGGCCTTTTTTCCTTCCTCCCGTAGATAGGGCCTGATCTTATCATATTCTGCCTTGAGCAGTTTTACCTCATCATCCTCCAATGGAGCCCCTGATTCACCTTCTACACAACATATCCCCTTGCACTTTGCCAGGTCGCAGACAAATTTCTCCCGGATGATGTCAAGGCTTACCACCTTATCCCCCAGCTCAATCATCGTAGGCACATCCTTCTTCATAAGATAATTATGTATGCACACAAATCTATTCATTTCGACCGGATTTTGCTCACTCTTGTTTAACAGCCTGAAATATACAGCTACCTATCGATAAATCTTTTAGCTGTTTAAATAGCTTAAATATGTAAATTGCGGCCTTATGCAGTTTTCAAAACTTCTCTTACTTTTACTCTGCTGGATCTCACTCCAACCGGTGTTCGGTGCGGACCTGATAAATGATTCATCAACAATGGACCAGGTTCGTATCGGGATAAACCAGATTTATAACTGTGATTTTGATGCAGCTGAAAACACACTGGTTTACCTCCGGAAATCCTACCCCTCCCATCCTGTGACCAGTTTTTTCGAGGGACTCATATATTATTGGAAGTACTATCCATTGATACCGGGGAATCCGGGAGCCGTAGAGTTTGAAGAGGTCATGGAGGAAACCTGGCAACGATCGCGACTCCTGAAGGAAGATGGCAATGAGACAGAGGGTGTTTTCTTTGAACTTATGTCAAGGGCTTTCATCGTCATGTACTATGCTGATAACGGACATTCTTCCAGGGCTATATCCCACCTGGGAAAAATTTACAGGGATATTATGGCAAGTTTTGATTTGCAGAATCAGTTTAACGAGTTCTTCTTCATAACAGGCCTATATAATTACTACAGGGAAGCCTACCCTGAAGCTCATCCGGTATATAAACCAGCAGCTGTATTTTTCAGGAAAGGTGATAAAACCAGGGGGATTGAAATGTTAAAGTTTGCCGCGGAGGAGACTGATTTTTTGCATGTGGAAGCAGCATTATTCCTATCGTTAATATATATCAATTATGAAAACAAGATTGACAGCGCAGTCCTGTATGCATCAAAATTACATCAGAATTACCCCGGCAATAGGTACTTTCTCTCGAAATATGCCGAGATGCTGCTGGTCGATAAACAATATAAAGCAGCCCTGGATCCCATTCTTCACTTAATGAGTGCCGATGACTATAATAAAATGAAAGGGACTATTTTTATGGGTATATATGAGGAGAAAAAGATGAATAATGCGGAGAAATCCAGAATTTATTATGAGGAAGGACTCAGGCTCGCAGAGGCATTTGATGAACGGGCCAATTATATAAAGGCATACGCATTTATCGGGCTCAGTCGTTATTTCCTTGATAAGGGAGATGACAAGCAGGCCAGGGCATATAAAAAGAAAGCAAAAAATGCCGCAGACTATGCTTATATTTTCTCGGATTAACCTGGATAATAATCAATAACCATGCAAAAACCCGCCATGCAAATCATTGTTTTTCTACTGACATTTTCCGTGATCACAGGTTGTAAATCTCATAAAAATATGCCCGGGCATGCAGATATCCAGCCATCTAAATACACTATTGAATCCCTGGCAGAATCAAACAATCTATTCGCTGTCGACCTGTTCAAACAAATACAGTCAAAATCAGAAAACCTTATTTTCTCTCCTTACAGCATTGGGACTGTTCTGGCTATGATATACAGTGGCAGCGGGGGTAATACAGCGGCAGAAATCAGCGAAGTGCTTTATTTCCCCGCTCAGGAATTGCTGGATCCGGTTGAATCCGGAATGAGAGAAAGCATGCTGGCAACTGATACAATGCAGGGGACTGATTTTCGTCTTGCCAATGCTATATGGGCACAGGAAGACTTCAGTTTTTTGCCGGACTACCTGGCCAGGGTGGAAAAGTATTATGACGCCCCACTAAGTTTAATGGATTTTGTTGAAACTTCAAACCGTGAGGAGAGCAGGAAAAAAATCAATCATTGGGTTGAGGAAAAGACCAATAACCGGATTCAGGATCTGATACAACCAGGCATTCTGGATGCCAGTACACGGCTGGTCCTCACCAATGCAATCTATTTCAATGGCGGCTGGATGTTCCCGTTTGACAAAGCGGCGACCTCTCCCTCATTGTTCCATACCAGTAAGCAGGAAAGCATCAAAACAGATTTCATGCATCAGACCAGGTCGTATCCATACTATGAAGATGAGGAGATCCAGGCTATTAGTTTACCGTATAAGAACAACCGGATGACCCTGATGGTCATACTTCCCAAATCAATTGAAGGTTGGAGGTTGATCAGCCAGGTCATCAATTATGAACGGATCAACCTGGTGATAACTGGTATGGGCACCAGGGAAGTCCAACTGGCCCTTCCGAAATTCAGGTCAGAGCTTCAGATTAATCTCAGGCAGGAACTGACTTCTATGGGCATGGGTACAGCTTTCAGCCGGCATGCCGACCTTTCGGGCATGACTGGTGAAGAAAACCTGTATGTTGATGAGGTCATCCATAAAGCTTTTATTGAGGTCAATGAAATTGGGACTGAAGCGGCTGCGGCTACTGCCGCGATTATTGGCCTGAAATCAAGTCTCCGTGATGATCCGGTCAGGTTTAACGCCGACCATCCATTTGTCTTTTTCCTGCTTGACAGGCAGACCGGCTGTATCATTTTCACCGGCCGGCTTGTGAAACCCTCATAAAATCAGTAAATTCGGGCATGCGCCATACTGTCGAGCAAATTAAAAAGGATTCCAGATATCAGTTGCTGGATAAGTTGCATTATGATGATATTGTAGATTTTGCCACCAAGTATGTCCGGAAAAGGACACGCAGTATGTTCTTTTACCTGGTCCTTATCATCGTTTTTCTCATCCTTCAATGGTCAGCTTTCCTCTATGGAATTTTTGCCAGGGACATGAACACTATCTCCCTGCTGAAACAATTCCTGTATGGCCTGATTATTTCCCTGACCATTGTTATCCCTTTACATGAATTGATCCATGCCCTGGGTTACTTCTTACTGGGAGCAAGAAAGATCAGGTTCGGCGCGGTTTTAAAGCATTTTGCATTTTATGCGGCGGCGGATGATTTTGTGGTCAACCGGAAAGCCTTTATATTCCTGGCCCTTTCCCCCTTCGTCATTGTTTCACTGTTAAACCTTACAGGCTTCGTCTTTGTGCATGGTTATGCTTCCTATACCTATATATCCGTGCTCTTTTTCCATGCCACCATGTGTGCCGGTGATTTTGCCATGCTGAGTTATTTTGAATTCCACCGGGACAAAGAGTTATATACATTTGATGACGTGGGGAAGAAAATCTCCTATTTTTATTATAAGAAGCCGGAGGACAGCCAATGAAGAGATTCCGGTTTCCGAAAATATTCTGGGCCGCAAACAGCCTTGAATTATTTGAGAGGTGGGCTTATTACGGTGTATTCAACCTGCTGGCGCTGTACCTGACCGGTTCGGCAGATACTGGTGCACTGGGGTTCAGCCAGGTAGAGAAGGGTCTGATCATGGGGATCGTCAATGCCATTCTATACTTTCTCCCCGTCATTACTGGTTCCATTGCCGACAGGATAGGCTATAAAAAAATTCTTATCCTGTCATTTATCATCCTTTCATCAGGATATTTCCTCATGGGACTATTCAGTTCTTTCACAGGAATTTTCCTGACTTTTTTTTACGTTGCTATCGGAGCTGCACTTTTTAAACCCATTATTTCTGCCACCATCGCCAAATCAACCGACGATTCCAATTCCTCTGTCGGATTCGGCTTGTTTTACATGGTGATCAACCTGGGTGGACTGATAGGTCCACTTGTAGCATCCGAACTCAGAGAAATCAGCTGGAATTATATTTTTATCATGTCCAGCGCAACCATGGTCATTAATATGGCTATTGTGCTTATTTTTTATAAGCAACCGGAACAGCAAGCAGAAATGGAAACATTCTCACAATCGGTAAAAAAGATTTTTGTGAATATTTACCTGGCCCTGAAGGACATGAAATTCACAATATTCCTGCTGATTATTGTGGCCGGCTGGACCGTTTACTGGCAGTTTTTTTATAGCCTGCCTGTCTATATTGAACAGTGGACCGATACCTCTGTGATCTATGATAGCCTCCACGGGATCATGCCTGGTCTTGCTGATGCCATAGCAAATGCTGATGGAAAGATCCTGGCCGAGAAACTGATCACACTTGATGCCCTGTTTATTGTCCTTTTCCAGGTATTATTATCCAGCCTGGTAATAAGGTTCAAGCCTATCAATACCATGATCGTCGGATTTCTGGTAAATGCCATCGGAATTACCCTTGCCCTTTTAACCAGGAATGGCTGGTTCCTGGTCATGTCAATATTTATCTTCAGCCTTGGTGAAATGTCATTCTCCCCCAAGATCCTTGAATACATTGCCAAACTGGCTCCCAGGGATAAAGCAGCCCTTTATATGGGCACCTATTTTCTGCCCATTGCTCTTGGAAATTTCTTTGCCGGACTCATCTCGGGAAAGCTCTATGAAATAACAGCAGATAAGGTCGTTTTGCTCGAGAAAGAAGTAGAAAGATGGGGACTACAAATGCCGGAGATCTCTTCCACTTTCAGCCAGCAGGATTACATGGCAAGAGCCGCAGAATTAATGGGTATGGATATACCCGAACTGACCCAATACCTGTGGTTGAATTACAACCCACCCCTGTTCGGGGTCATACTCATGAGCCTTGGCATGCTGACCTGCCTGGCCCTGATCATCTACGATAAGATTATCTTCAGGTACAATTAAACCCTGCCATTAATGTTTGCCAATTATCTTAAAGTCACGCTGAGAAACCTGGCCAGGAACCTTTTTTTCGTCATCATCAACATCATTGCCCTCGGACTTGCACTGTCGATCGCCATTGTTGCTTACCTGAATCATAAATATGACGCGGACTGGGATAAATCCCATGTAATGGCCAATGAGATCTACAAAGTCAATTTCACCCGTGAGATCCAGGGCCGGCAACAACCATACGGGGCCACTCCCATCCCTGTCGGGAATTTTATCGGTGAGAATATCAGTGGTGTTGAAGCGGTTATCAGGTTTAACGGGACCTCTTCACCACTTAAATTGGGACTGAATAATTTCTCCCGTCCAATAGGATATGCTGACCCTGGATTCATGGATCTGTTCACCTTTCCCATTGTAAAAGGATCTGCAGAAGCTTTCAAAGACAGGCAAAATATCCTGATTGACGAGACCATTGCATCTGCCTATTTCGGTGAGGAGGATCCTATCGGGAAGATCATGTCCATTTTCAATGACCGGGGGGAGGAGTTTACCTATACTGTAGGTGCCGTTTTCGAAGATCTTCCTCTGAATACCAGCTTCCGGTTCCGGGTGTTGACCCAGTTTGATAATTACGTGGATATGTGGGAGGTCGACGAAACCAGGTGGCGAAGCTGGATCGCTGCCACCTTCCTGCATATCCCCAACGCCGAGCAGGCTGCGACGGTTGAAAAACTACTGGAAGAAATGGTCCCTGCCCATAACAAGGCCAGGGAGGATTTCCAGATAACCGCTTTTAAGCTCCAGCCTTTCCTGGATGTGGCCCATGATACCTGGGATATGTGGAACGACTGGTGGGTCCGGGGCAGTTTTCATCCAGCCGCGGTAAAGGCCCCACCCATCATGGCCCTGTTGATCCTGCTGATTGCCTGCTTTAATTTCACCAACACCTCCATCG
>DAOUVF010000045.1 GCA_030667765.1 Bacteroides sp. | reverse complement strand
TTCGATGATGTTCCCAATGGTGTATTCTGCAGCTTGAAACTCTCTTCTGACCCATACAGGATCTTCTCAAAAGCTTCTGCCGGGATCTCCCGGATTGGTGTCTCAAGCGTAAAACCATATTTTTTAGCGACTGCTTCAAGTTGCCAGAAGATCAAGGCATTCCGGTAAGCACCCAGGGGTTCTATGCCGCCTGACCTGATACTTTTGCCTGCATCCGGAATAATTTTGGATATATCCACCTCGTTGATCTCCCCAAGACCGCTGCACTTATTACATGCCCCCTGGGGAGAATTGAAGGAAAAGGTATGAGGGGCGGGTTCATTATAGGAAATACCACTAGTCGGACACATCAGCTGGCGGCTGAAGAATTTTACTGTGTTTTCCTCCACATCCAGGACCATCATGATGCCCTTTCCCTGGTTCATGGCAGTCGTAATGGATTCCCTGAGTCGTTTGCGGTCGTCCCCTACCTCCAGTTTGTCAACAACCACCTCAATATTATGTGTCTTGTACCGGTCCACACGCAATCCATGTGCCAGCTCAGTCAATTCACCATCTATCCGGGCATAGAGAAATCCTTTCCTCCTGAATTGCTCAAAAAGTTCCCGGTAATGTCCCTTACGCCCTTTGACCATTGGGGATAGCATCATGACCCTTTTCCCATTGTATTTCTCCTGTATGAGATGCAGGATCTGGTCATCTGTATACTTTACCATTTTCTCGCCGGTAACATGGGAATGGGCATCCGCTGCCCGGGCATACAAAAGCCGCAGAAAATCGTAGATCTCTGTGATTGTTCCAACCGTTGAACGGGGATTGCGTGAGGTTGATTTCTGTTCTATCGAAATCACCGGGCTAAGTCCGGTTATCTTATCTACATCCGGCCGCTCCATGGTACCAAGGAATTGCCGGGCATAGGCAGACATGGTCTCCATGTACCTTCGTTGCCCTTCTGCATAGATGGTATCAAAAGCAAGTGAAGATTTGCCGCTTCCGCTTAACCCTGTAATGACGGTCAGCCTGTTCCGGGGGATCTCCACATCTATGTTCTTCAGATTGTGGACCCGGGCACCCAGCACACGGATGTACTGATCATCCTCCAAAAATTCGTTATTTAACTCATCGGCCATCACTTAATCCATACTTTGGCTGAATTCACGGTATCCCTTCCTGGGTATAGATATCTGGTATGTTTTACCCCTTGTATTGCTCAGCTTTTTTTCCCTCAACCAGGGATTGAATATCTTAAGGACTTTATAGTTGATAGAATACCTGCTGGCAAATATGGCAAAATCCTCGACGGCTGTGTCAATGGTTACATGGTAGACAGGGATAGGCGGGTAAAGTTCATCTTCGGCGAAGATGAAACCATATTTCTCTGGCTCTGACATGATCAGTTTCAGTGCCAGCAAGCGGTAAACATAACGGCCCGTTTCCTCATTCAGCAGGATGTCGTAATAATACCTGCTGTCCTGTCTTTCAATCTGCCGGTTCAGCCCGGTCCTCCCCACATTATAGCTGGCAGCCGCCATTGTCCAGTTACCATAAAGCTCATAAGACCGAAGCAGGAATTTACAGGCGGCTTCGGTGGATTTTTCCAGGTGATACCGTTCATCTACCTCACTGTTTACTTCCAGTCCGTATTCTTGTGCTGTTGCTTTCAGGAACTGCCAGTAACCGACCGCCCTGGCTGGTGATGTCAGGTTCATCAGGTCACTCTCCGCCACAGGCAGGTATTTAAAATCCTCCGGGATCCCATGTTTCGCCAGGATCTTCTCGATGACCGGTAAATACCTGTTAGACCGCTTAATCAGCAGCATGGTATGGGATTGCCAGTAAGTGTTGATCAGTAATTCACGGTCAAGGGCTTCCAGGACATCAAAATTTTCCAGTGGTGTCCGCTCTCCGGCAAAATCAAGTGTTTCAGGAATGGGCACTGAAGTTACTACATACTTACTATGATTTTCTATGTCTTTCACTCCCTCTTTCTCATCCGTTGCCCGGATGAATAAAACCACTACCAATGCTGTTATGGAGGCCAGTCCTATGAGTGACAGAACAGTCCTTGTTTTTCCTGATTGTAACATGCTTACATCGTTTTCGAAAAAACACAAAAATACGGATTTTTTATGGAAGAAATAAGAGTCCGATGTCTGAAAAACAGGAACGGGAGGTTAAAATGTATACAGGAGACCTGTATAAAACCCAATGGTATATGGATGCGATTTGATAATTGATCCTGTGTTGATGGAATTCAGGTAATAGCGAAAGGTGGGCTCAAGATTTACATGGAATCTTTTCGAGATTGAATAATCCACTCCCAGTCCGACTATACTACTGTAGTTTACGGGCCTGAGGTTGCCGGTTGTCCCTATTTGTTCTTTGTCCCCGCCATCCAGGTAGTAGGCCGAATTCCCCACCAGGAAATTGCTGCTGAGTCCGCCGAGAAAATGAAAACCAAGTCTCCTGTCGATTACCCTGTATCTGAGGATCAATGGTAATTCGAGATATTCAAATTGCTGTAGTATCTCCCCTTCCGGGGCATTCAGGCTATTTGCCCTGGCGTATTGGGAAGTAAGTTCCAGGCCTGCCTGGGGGACAGTATTGGCCGCATAGGCATAATCCAGTCCCTGTTGTGTTTCAATGATCCCGGTAGAATTATTGATGGAAGCCTGTATGCTTGAGGTCTCGTCCAGGAAGCTGATTTTGCTGTCTAAACTGGCATAATATGCATTCCCTACTTTCATGCCCATACTGGAATAATAAAGTCCGGATTGAACGGACAGACGTTTCAGTATGGCATAATGAACATTCACTCCGCCGGCATAGGATACGATCCCGTCTTCAACATCATTATAGTATGAGGCACTGGGGGCACTTCCGTCTGAGACCTCCAGGTTACGGTAACTGTAAATCGGCGATACCTGTGTTCCAACTCCCCATTTATCATGTGATGTTATTATGTCATCACCCCATTCGTCAAACACATCTATCCCCTCACTCTCATCAGGTACAGTTGAAGGATTAAATACGGCAAGTAAGGTCCCGGGATAATCCGTCTGAAGACCTGTGGCGGATCTGGGTGGGACAGTTTTGAGCTGATCCATGTAAGGCCGGTCACCGGGGACCACTTCAGCATCTGCAGCATCTGCAGCATCTGCAAAGTTCACCTTCGTCTCCCGGACGATAAATTCTGTGCCGGTCGTCTTGTCATTCATTTCCCTGGTAATTTCAGGGACTTCCGCCCTTGTATCAGGGACTACCGCCTTGGTTGTACCCGTCTCCTCGCGGGTTCCTGCTTCCTGTGTTTCCCGGGTGACCAGTTGGGTTTCCGGTGGTTCCCGCAATAAAAACCAGGTGGTTCCAAGTGCCAGCAGAACTGCTATGGAGGCTGCAATCCGGCTTACCCACAGGACCTGCCTCTTTCTTTTATCTGAATGCAGGGCAGAAGCAATTCCATGCCATACCTGATCCGGGGGGCCCGCTTCAAAATGCCTGAGCTGGTCCCTGAACTGCTGATCTGTCTTATTTTTCCTCCTGCTCATTTCTCTCTAATGATATGCTCACTCGTATCAAAATATTTTTTCACTTTTTTCTGCAGAATATCCCTTGCCCGTGAAAGGTTCGATTTTGAGGTCCCTACCTTAATACCCATCATCTCTCCGATCTCCTTATGTGAATAACCTTCAATGGCATAAAGATTGAATACCATCCGGTAGCGGGGTGGCAGATCCTGAACCAGACGGATCAGATCAGAGGCAGATAATCTTTCAAAAACCTCCTCATGTACCATGTCATCCTTTTTCACCGTATTATCTGTTAACGGGTATAACCGAACCTGGCTGCGGTAACGTTCCAATGCCGTGTTGATCATAATCCTCCTGATCCAGCCTTCAAATGATCCTTTTCCCCCGAACTGTTCGAGCTTACGGAAAACCTTGATGAATCCCTCCTGGAGTATATCCGCGGCATCATCCTGGTTATCTGCATATTGAAGGCATAGACCAAACATCCTCGTGGAGAACATTTTGTACAACTGTTCCTGGCACTTCCTGTCACCCTTCAGGCAGCCATTAATTATATTATCTAGCTGGTCCACCAACTAATACCGTGAGAATTTGACAGTTAAAATTACTACAATTTGGTGGACAAAAACTCTGCCACAATTATTGTCGCTGTTCAGACAATAGATGAATGAAAGTAAGAGAAGGTTGCGTATGATACCTATAAATGAATTACCTCGCCATAGGCAGCGGCAGCGGCTTCCATCACTGCCTCCGACATAGTGGGATGTGGATGTACGGATTTGATCATTTCATAACCCGTGGTTTCCAGCTTCCTGGCCACGACAATTTCTGCGATCATTTCTGTAACGTTTGCACCTATCATATGGGCTCCCAGGAGTTCACCATATTTTGAATCGAAGATCATTTTTACAAAACCGTCTTTTTGTCCCGCTGCATTTGCTTTGCCGGAAGCTGAGTACGGGAATTTCCCGACCTTGATCTCATAGCCGGCTTCCTTTGCAGCATTCTCCGTCAGCCCTACAGATGCGACTTCCGGACTTGTATAGGTGCAAGCAGGTATATTGGCATAATCAATAGTTTCGGTATGATGGCCGGCAATTTTTTCGACACAGAGGATGCCTTCGGCAGAAGCTTTATGCGCCAGTGCCGGTCCGGGTACAATATCCCCAATGGCATAGATCCCTTCCACATTGGTACGCATGTACTCATCCACTTTGATCTTGCCGTTCTCTGTTTCAATTCCAAGATCTTCTAAACCAATGTCTTCAAGATTGGGACTTATCCCGACTGCAGACAGTACAATATCGACCTCAATCTCCTCTTCCCCTTTTTTCGTCTTGATCTTTACCTTGCATTTTTTTCCTTTCGTATCAACTGATTCAACGGTGGAACCGGTCATGACCTTCATCCCTGCCTTTTTAAATGAGCGCTCCAATTGTTTGGAAACTTCTTCATCCTCGAGAGGTACAACATTGGGCAGGACCTCCACAAGGGTCACCCTGGTACCTATGCTGTTATAGAAATAAGCAAATTCACTTCCTATGGCACCCGATCCGACCACTAACATACTCTCCGGAAGTTCTGTCAGGCTCAGGGCCTTGCGGTAGCCGATTATTTTTTTTCCATCGATCTTCAAATTTGGCAACTCACGAGACCGGGCCCCGGTAGCAAGAATAATATGATCCGAGTCTATGCTGGTTTTCTTTCCATCCGGATCTGTAACTTCAACTTTATGCTGACCTGTCAGTTTCCCTGTACCTGTCAAAACCTCGACCTTGTTTTTCTTCAAGAGGAACTGGACCCCTTTGCTCATGCCGTCTGCTACCCCGCGGCTCCTTTTAATGATGGCCATAAAATCAGGTTCGGCCTGACCGCTGAGAGAGATCCCGTAATCCTCTGCATGCTTGAAATAATCATAGACAAGCGCACTTTTCAGGAGGGATTTAGTGGGTATGCATCCCCAGTTCAGGCAAATGCCACCAAGATTTTCCCTTTCAATAACGCCTGTTTTAAGACCAAGCTGGGCTGCCCTGATCGCTGCTACATATCCACCCGGTCCACTGCCGATTACAAGAACATCAAATTTCATATATTGGATTTTTTCAGAGTTATAAGTCTTTTATTTCAATCTGACAAAATTAGGAGAAAATCCTTTGATATTAAAATAAATGTTTTGTTCATAAAAAGGACTTCACGGTACATAATATGTTGATTTTAATATTTCTGTAACTGCCCATATTTTTGTAATTATGCATGTTGGTTAATGTCATGAGGATCCGTCCACTACTAATTATATCAGCGCTGTTCTGCCTGATCCTGCCCGGCGAGGTAACTGCACAGGAAGAAGCTTCCATTGACAGCCTGGTGTCACTTCTTGAATCAACCGAAGGGGAAGAACATTTAGAGATCCTTTACGAACTCTCGGAAAACAGATGGCTTACATTCGAGGACAGGCTATCTTATACTGAAGACGCCCTTAATTATGCTGCCAGGTCAGGGGAAGTCAGGTGGTTGTACAATGCCCATCTTCACCAGGGCAAGGTCTTCAGCCGTGAAGCGATGGACAAGGAAGCCCTTGAATCATTTGAAAAAGCCCTGAAAATCAGCCAGGGATCCGCTGATGATGATGGTATCGTCACTTCCCTGTTCTGGATAGGTAAGACATACTCCTGGCTGCGGAACCCGGAAATGGCCTCTGAATACCTGAACCGTACAAGGAGCATGGCTGCGGAGAATAAAAATGACCTGATGGAGACAGATGCACTCTATTCGCTGGGTGAATTAAACCGCCGTATCCGGGAATATGAGGGTGCGATGGCATATTATGATACAGCATATGCCATGGCGGAAGCATCTGGATCCGGGAATATGATGGCAGAGATCAATGCTTCCCAGGGAATGGTCATGTACTACCAGGGGGAGTTCCTTCAGGCCGTCGGATATTATGAGAAAGCCATTGAAATCTTTAATGAGCTGGGTGAAGAGGACAGTGAGTCACGCAACCTGCTCCGTTTGGCCAATGCCAATTACCAGATTGCCAGGTACGATATTGCCCTGGGGCATTATCAGCAGGCCCTGTCCATTTTTGAAAAAATCAATCATGAAGCCGGCATGATTGCCGTCCTGAATGGTATGGCGCTGATCTATTTCAGCCAGGAGCAATTTGATAAGGCCCTTGAAACCCACCTCACATTGCTCAATATGAACCGCGCAAGGCAAAACAAGGAGGAAATTGGAAGAAGCCTGCACAATATAGGAACTGTATATAATAAGATGGCCGGAGATTCTCTTGTTGCCAGGTTCGGGGATTTTTATATGGATTCAATCAAGACTGAGCCTTCAGACAAATACCTGGACCTCTTCAGGGAAGCACTGGATTATTACGAGCAGGCCCTTGCCATGTGGGAAGAAGAAGATTACAAAGAGGGTATAAAAGGTTCCCTCCATAATATGGGCATCATCTATGTAACTGCCGGAATGCCTGATATGGCTTTACCTTACCTGCGGCGGGCCCTGGCCATTGCCCAGTAGTTGAATGACAGGGCGGTTGAATCAAGCATTTATCTTCGCCTGGGACAGGTATACCTCCTGTTTGAAAATTATGGCAGGGCCTCGGAATACCTTAACAAGTCACTGGAACTTTCCCTGGAGCTGGATACCAAGGAAACCCAGATGGGAGTTTATGAGATTTTGTCAGATCTAAACATTAAACAGGGACGGTACAGGGATGCGCTGAATTATTTCAAGCTCCATTCTGCCATAAAGGATACTCTGACCAGGAAGGAGAGACTGGATCAAATCACGGAAATGCAGGTAAAGTATGAGACCGAAACCACTGAAAAGGAAAATGCACTCCTGATGGCCGAGTCGGAACTGGCAGATACCAGGCTGAGGTGGACAAGGATCATTCTAACGATAACCATCATCGCCATTGTGATCTTTCTCATCATGGTGGTCCAGTTGATCCGTGCAAACAACCTGAAGAAAAAAGTCAACATTGAACTGGCAGAGAAAAATACCCTGATCACCGAACAGAAAAAAGAGATCACAGACAGCATACAGTATGCCAGCCGGATACAGAATGCCATGCTTCCGCCCGGTGATTATCTTGACAGCGTGCTCCCTGAGCGTTTTATTTTATTTAAGCCACGGGACATTGTGAGTGGTGATTTTTATTATATCACGGAAAAGGACGGAAAGGTCATTTGCGTGGTAGCGGACTGTACAGGACATGGTGTGCCGGGTGCATTAATGAGTATGCTGGGAATTTCCTTCCTGAATGAGATTATCAGTAAGCATCGGGACCTGCCCCACAGCAACGAAATCCTTGAGGAACTCCGGTCCCATGTGATCAAGTCACTGCATCAGACAGGAAGGGTTGGGGAAAGCCAGGACGGCATGGACCTTGCTTTATACATTATCGACATGAAGTCCGGGAAGATGGAATTTTCAGGGGCCAATAATTCACTCTGGCTGATCCGCGATGGCGAACTCATCGAGAAAAGGGCTGACAAAATGCCCATCGGCATCTACAGCTGGGTGGATGATTCATTTACCAGGCAAGAGGTAGACCTGCAGAAGGGAGATCTGGTCTATTCATTCACTGATGGCTATTACGACCAGTTTGGCGGTCCCAGCCAGAAAAAATTTATGATTAAAAATTTCAAGAAGATGCTGCTGAAGATCCACTCCAAATCCATGAAGGAACAAAAGAAGATCATGGTTGAGACACTGGAGCAATGGATGGCAGATACGAGCCAGGTAGATGATATCCTGGTAGTAGGCGTCAGGGTGTGAACCGGAAGAGAGAGATCTTATTAAGGCAGCAATTCTTCCAGCGCTGAGTGCAGATCCTCTCCCCTGAGATTCTTCTTTATGATCAGGCCTTCCCGGTCAAGTAACAGGTTACTGGGGATAGAGCTTATCCCGTACAGGGCTGCAGTCTCATTGGACCAGTACTTCAGATCTGAAACCTGGGCCCAGGTAAGCCCGTCATCTTTCACCGCCTTCAGCCATTTATCCCTTGAATTATCCAGTGAGACACCAAGCACTTCAAATCCTTTGTCAGTGTATTTCTGATAGGCAGAAACCACATTGGGATTCTCCCCCCGGCATGGTCCGCACCAGGCTGCCCAGAAATCGATCAAGAGATATTTACCCCGGAAAGAGGAAAGACTCACCGGGTTTCCAAGGGAATCATTTTGGGTAAATTCCGGTGCCGGCATCCCGATGGCTACCTTCTTCAGGATCTCCACCCTGCGGGTAATGGTTCCAATCAGGCTGGACCCCTGAAGGGATGGATCCAGTTTTGCCAGCATGTCCTCGATCTCATCTGCTTCTTTCCCGTAGTGGAGATTTTGAACAATGTATGGAGCAATGTAGGAAGCTGGATTCTCATCAAGATATGCTTGCTGATATTCCTCAACCTCATCATAAACAGCATTAATTTTCACTTCGAGTTTTTTCGCTTTCTCTTCATCACCGGCCTGATCCGCTTCCCGGTAGCTGGCATAAAGTTCCCTGGCTTTGCCATAGATCTCCCTGAGTGATTCCTGGAAGGTATTATATTCATCATGGACTACTGAACCAGTAATAGCAGGCTCCCAGATAGTATCGGCGTGTGCCTTGAAACCGATCTGACTGTTTTCAAGGAATATCATTGCCTTGCCTCGTTTGCCAGGCACAGTGACATAATAAACATCAGGTATCTCAACGCTGCCTGTAAATTCAAATGTACCATCAGGGCTTGTGACAGAATCGATCTGTACATATTCCTTATCAATTCTTTGTTCCAACAGCACAACATCCCCGGCTGTAAGTCCATCGATAGTACCACTTATTTGATAGCCAGGCTTTGAAGTACAGGCCGAGAGAATAACAAATCCTGCTATGATATATAATATTCTTTTCATGTTTGGGATTATTGATTGGCCGAGCAAACATAAGTAAAAATTCAGTCTTTTATAGTAATGGCAGTGCCAACTACGACTAAATAGAAAGAATTTAAAAAAGAGTTCTTCTCAGGAAGGGAGGTATTACTTCAGGATCTCCATAGCTGCATGAAAGGAGCTGATACTGCCTTCCATCACCCTTTTTTCGAGCAGCTCCAGTTTCTTTCCTATCCGGGGATTTGCATAAAAATGTGACTGCAGGGATTCATGGATGAATTCATACATCCAGTATTTGGACTGCCGGCTTCTTTTCTGGCCGAAATAGCCATTCTGCATGGTAAAGTTGACATACTCCTCAACCGATTGCCATATATCCATTATCCCGGTCTTCTCCAGGGAAGAGCAGGTCAGGACCCTGGGGGTCCAGCCGGATTCGGAGGGGGGAAAAAGATGCAGTGCGTTCTTATATTCCCTGCCTGCCCGTTCCGCTTTCTCTTTATTGGTCCCGTCAGCCTTTGTAATGGCTATCAGGTCTGCCATCTCCATGATGCCCCTTTTGATCCCCTGAAGTTCATCCCCTGCACCAGCAAGCATGAGTAAGAGGAAAAAATCAACCATGGAATGTACCGTGGTCTCGGATTGGCCAACCCCGACGGTTTCAATAAAAATAACATCATACCCTCCCGCTTCGCATAGGATGATCGTTTCGCGGGTCTTCCTGGCAACTCCTCCCAGGGATCCCCCGGCTGGTGAAGGGCGAATGAAGGCATTCTCATCGGCGGAAAGGTCTTCCATCCTGGTTTTATCTCCCAGGATACTCCCTCCCGAACGCTCGCTGGAAGGATCTATTGCCAGCACTGCCAGCTTTTTACCCGAGGCGGTTATACGGGTACCAAGAGATTCAATGAAAGTACTCTTCCCAACCCCCGGGACACCTGTTATGCCAATCCTTACAGATTTTCCGGCATGGGGCAAACTGCTTTTTATAATACCCCGGGCGAGTTCCTGGTGTTCCGGTAAGGCACTTTCGATAATGGTAATAGCCTGGCTGAGCAAGGAACGGTCACCATTGATGATACCTTCAACATATTCCCCTGCGTCAAACAGTTGTTTACGATGCTTCCGGATCTTATTGACCGCTTCCGGATTGATGGACCCCGGCGGTTCAATTCCGGTTTTAACCTTAAGGGTTTTATTCTGCTTCTTCCCTCCAGCCATATTGCTTCATCAGCTATTACATTGTCAGGTCAGGCGAAGCCCCGGTATCTCAGGATTGCGTTACCGTTCCCTTTACCCATAAAATACTTCTTGAATGCGCGGGGTCATTTGTGATAACGGTAATGGTCTTATTCTGTTTACCGACCTTACCCGCACTGTTGAAGATCACTTTCATGGTTGTACTGCCTCCTGCGGCGACCACCCTGTCTTTGGGACTGACAGCAGTGCAGCCGCAGCTGGCCTTTACCTTGCGTATGATAAGGTCAGATTTCCCATTGTTGGTAATGGTGAATATATGTTCGACCTTTTCTCCCTGTTTGATCTCCTTGAATTCAAATGTACTCTCACTAAAAGCTATTTTGGGAGCACTGGCCTTTTGTTCAGCCGACATGCCGGCAAAATCCTCTTCAATGGTGGCACTGACAGTCAGGCGGTTTGATGATTTATATTCTCCGTCAAGCATCACATCAACCCGGTCAACCAGAAATCCCCAGTCATTCTTTAGTTTGGCATCATAAACACCTTTAATGACCCCTTTCTGTCCGGGATCCAGCACAGCCGGACTGGCGGTCAGGGAGAGATGCGCCGGAACCCTGTTGAAAGTAACCTTGACTGGCTTATCCGAAACGTTCACCATCTCCACACTCTTTGATCCTGTCCTGTCCTTGACCACACGGGAAAAACTCATATGATTGGTCTTCAGCCGGATCTTGTCCATGCTGAACCGGTAGATATCTTCCAGGGATTTCGGTTTCGGGATCACATCCCCCCTGATGGTAAGTACCTTGTTTTGTGTGGAGGCATTGGAAACCACCGTAACGGTTTTATTGAAAGGTCCCGGCCGGTTCTTTGGATTGTATGTGGCACTTACAAAACCTTTCTTACCAGGCAAAACGGGTTCTTTTGACCAGTTCGGGGAAGTACATCCACAACTGGCATGAACCTGTTTGATCATGAGTGGCAGACTGCCAGTATTGGTAAAACCGAAATTTACGGTAACGGTGCCATCAGCTTCATTGATCTTTCCAAAATCATGTACCTCTATATCAAAGGAAATATTTGCATCCTTGGTCTGTGCATTTACAAACAGGAAGGGTAACAAAATAATCAAAGCCGGGGTTATAATCTTTTTTTGCATCTCATTTATGGTTTTAATCATCCTTGCGAATATCTGAATTTAGCCTTATTTCAGCAAAACAAAAATAGTAAATAT
>DAOUVF010000277.1 GCA_030667765.1 Bacteroides sp. | reverse complement strand
CATCCCCTGTCCTGAGGTGATTCCAGGGATTGGCCCAGTAAACCTCTTCCTCAACAAGGGTATATCCCTTGGGGAAGATGGAGGCCGTATCCAGCCAGGCATCAGGATGCCCGTCGCTGTCCATATCGTAATCCGGACTGCTCTCCACGTTGCTTCCTCGAAGCAGAACCACAAATTTTCCTCCCGGTGTTTTCAGGATGGGGATATTGATGGAATGATCCACCCAGTAGAATGGAACATCTTTTGGTATATACTGGGTATAAACCACATCTTCTGCAGGTGTCCGCTCCTTGTTTTCCATGATCATGAATACCTTGAAAGGCTGGTATTCGAGTCCCAGGAAATTCTTCCAGTTCACATCGGTATCGGCAAAGATCCGTGCTGAAAATAGCAGGTCTGCGTAATCCATGCTTTTATGTTGTGTGAATAGCCTGCCACCGATGGTATAGGTACTGGTATTGATAGCAGGAGTAATGTAAGTCTCTTCTGCCAGGTACTTATCAACATCTTCATGGATCTCACTGTCCGGTACGGGGGTGATCAGCTGGTAGATGATCTTCTGTTCACTGTGTGCTGCCAGGCTGGAGATATTGAAGGTAAGCATATTGTCCGTGATATTATGGGCATTCCCGCTGAGCACATTGAAAAACCTGAAGTATGGCTGTATTTTCTCAGCCAGCTGGATATTCTGGATGGTAGCATCTGACAGGTTTCGTACCAGGATCTCCACTGAAAAAGTGTCTACCCTGTCGTAGGATATGGCATTGGGTCCCGCAGAAAGATACCCGGCCAGCTCATTCCTGACAGCACGGGTAATATCCACCGGCCTGGCAAAAGCATTCATGATGGCATTCAGGGTCCACTGCAATTGTCGGTCCCCCTCCTCCAGGTCGGCAAGCCCCTTTACAAGCGGCAAACCGAGATTACACAAGAGGGTACCACCATTTGCATAGCTCCCTTCCAGGCAAAAAACCACCGGCCGGCTGTCCTCTTCCAGGGTGACCAGGGAGGTAACATTTGATGCATTGACAAGTGGTATACGGTTACCATATACCGAGGAACCGGTTGGGTCCATGCTGAAACTGACCGGATGGTCAGGGTCTGCAGCCTGGCATTTAAATAATTCGTTTACGGGATATTTATAGTCAGAATAATCGATAGTACCACTTTCCAGGTAACCGGTCTTTTCCAGGAAACTGGCGGCATTCCCTTCTGTATATATCATACCGCCCCCTGACAGGAAAGCATCGAGATTTGATTTAAAATCAAATCCGAGTTCCACGATACTATCAATATAATACGTATAATCCTCTCCTTTAACCGTAAATGACGGGATGATCAGTAGTTCCGTGTTCTCATTTAGCCCTGTTTGAGCCAGTTCCTCTTCATCGATAATGTAGAATATATCCTCGGGCAGGTATGACTCGAAGAGTTTTATAAATTGCAAAGCCTGCCAGGAAATGGTAATGCTATCTGCCTTGAAGGCACTCTTAAAAATAGCCACCTTTTTGGGCTGCTTCCGAAAGTCGATAGAAAAATGGGGGAAATTCTGCCAGTTGTAGTTCTGGTAAGTGCTTGATTTTACATATTGAAATTCCTGGGGGATCTCATCAGGGAAAACAAAACTACCCTGCTTCTCTCCGCCGCCAATCCAGTATATCGAATGTTCCCCGTAATCAGGAAAAAGTACTTTATCCATTGATGTGCCGGTGGAGCGATAATGTTCATCGGATGCTTCCAGGACAAGCTTGTAAGCCTTTGTGAATTTACCCTGTTGTACACCAGTGGGAATTATTTGTCCCTGCTGGGCTTGTGTTTTTTCCTGGGAGCTGGTAAGTAAAATGCTGATTATCAATAAGAAAAGCCTGAGAAAAGTAGAAATAGATCTCATAATTTCAGATTTAGGGGGGGTGATAAGGCTTTATACGTTAATACGTCCGGAGAGTTGGAAAAATTGTGTTTAAATTATCTTTAAATTAGACGGAAATAATCAATCATAAATAGCCATGGCAAGAGAAGTAAAAACAGATCAGGACTATAAGACCAAATTGTTAAAACTGATACCCTCCGAAATTGTCGCAGCATATATCTTAATCGGGGGCATCATCCCGGCTGATTACAAATATTGGGGAACCCTGATAACCGCCATCATCATGTTGGTTTTGATACCGTTTTACCTGAGGCGCTTGTATGATGTAAAACGGCTGGGTCAGATCATATACATCATGATCGCATTTGTTATCTGGATCTATACACTTGGAGAACCATTCCGTCACTGGGGGATCTGGCAGGAATGGATCGGGTCAGCGTTATTGATCCTTTACACACTTACCATTCCTCTTTTCTATCATCCAAGGGCCGAAGCCGCATGGTAAAACCTGTAGCAAGGAATGTGATAATGATTAGAAAATGAGAAACAGATCCGATGTCATAGCTGAAATCAGGGCTGATGCCGGGCCCTGGGATATTTTAGTAATCGGTGGCGGGGCAACAGGTCTTGGAACTGCCCTCGATGCCGCTTCAAGAGGATTCAGGACCCTGTTGCTGGAACAACATGATTTTGGCAAGGGGACTTCCAGCAGGAGCACGAAGCTGGTGCATGGTGGCGTCAGGTACCTGAGGCAGGGGGATGTTTCCCTGGTGTTTGAGGCTTTGAAGGAAAGGGGACTGATGCTCCAGAATGCTCCTCACCTGGTCAGGAACCAGTCTTTTGTAATCCCTGCCTATGACTGGTGGGAGGGTCCTTTTTATACCGTCGGACTGAAGGTTTATGATATGATGGCAGGGAAACTGGGACTTGGCCCCTCCAGGCATATCAGCAGGGAGGAGATCGTTGAACTTATTCCCACGATCGAAAAAAACGGATTGAAGGGAGGTATAATTTACCATGACGGGCAATTCGATGATGCACGAATGTTGATCAGCCTGGCCCAGACCTGCGAAGATCATGAAGGTATGGTGGCAAACTATATCAAGGTCACAGAACTTGTTAAGGAAAAAGGCCTGGTATCGGGTGTGCTTGCAGTAGATCAGGATACAGGGGAGGAATTTAGGATCCCGGCTAAAGCAGTAGTTAATGCAACAGGGGTATTCGCGGATCACATTCTGAGGATGGATGATCCTGAAGCAGTGAATATGATCAGACCGAGTCAGGGTATTCACCTGGTATTGAGCAGTAAGTTCCTCCAGGGAAGACATGCCATCATGGTCCCCCAGACCAGTGACGGACGGGTCATGTTTGCGGTTCCATGGTATAATAAGGTTGTAATCGGGACCACCGATACCCTTGTTGACGATACATCCCTCGAGCCGAAGCCGCTCGAAGAAGAAATTGATTTCGTCCTGAAGACAGCAGGTCAGTATCTTGCTAATGATCCGAACCGGGAGGATGTGTTAAGCGTTTTTGCAGGATTGCGCCCGCTGGCTGCTTCCGGGGATGATGAAAAGTCCACCAAGGAAATATCCAGGCATCATAAAGTGATGGTATCTGTATCGGGACTGATCTCTGTGATAGGGGGGAAATGGACCACCTACCGGAAAATGGCTGAGGATGCGGTTGACTATGCTGTTATGGTCGGCGAATTACCGGAAAGGAAATGTCATACGCATCATTTGCCTGTTCATGGTTATGAGGGTGCAACAGGGCTCACCGTAAATCCTTTATCGGTATATGGCCAGGACCGGTCCCGGATCGAGGACATCGGGCATAAAACTTTTAGCGCTGACCGCTACCTCAGTAAATCATTGGGAATTGAGAAAGCACAGGTAATCTGGGCCGTCAGGGAAGAAATGGCCATCACCCTTGAAGATGTACTGGCCCGAAGAACCAGGGCCCTGTTCCTGGATGCAAAAGAAAGCCTCCGGATCGCTCCGGAGGCTGTTAAGATAATGGCGTCAGAATTAGGCCAGGATCATGACTGGCTTCAAGATCAACTTGATAGCTATAGTCGATTGGCAAGTAGATATCTCATTGCCCAATCATGAACATTACTGGTATGATACCTAGAGTTGGCTATGGATTTTAGATTATCCTACCGGGATCATTTTGAAGGGGATCTCAATCACTGATTCGAAATTTTCCCCTGCTTCCAGAATGTCCTCATCATCAGCATCGTAATGCCAGTTGATGATTACCTCACGGCCTTCTTTCTTTAAGGCTTCGAATCTTTTAAAAATACCAATTAAACTCTTTGAAGAGCTGGTGTTAAAATGCTCCAGTTGTATGTTAAGAGTTGTTTTCTCACCCGGATTCTGCACGTACTCTTCCACCCAGTTAACAATGGGTTTAAATACTTCAACGGTGTTTTCAGGATTTGATCTTCCTGTGATTTCCAACAAACCCTGATTCGCATCAGATCTTACAGCTGGAGTTTTGGGTGTTCCCGTAATGGCTAGGTCTTCCATAAAGGCCTTAATAATTTAAGTGAAATTAATAATTTTTATTTAACATTTCATCTTGCGGAACCATCATGATTAATAGCGGTATACGTTACTATTAATAAATGTGTTCCAAAAATTAATGTTATTTACTATTGTTTAATCGGAAAAAACGCAAAAGGTAGCCGGTGATTTGAATATAAATTACATATTGTATGAAAGAATTTTTTCAGCTTCTTCCTTATCGCAGTCCATAATATATGGAATAGTGCTTATCTCACTTGCTTCACGTGT
>DAOUVF010000148.1 GCA_030667765.1 Bacteroides sp. | reverse complement strand
TACCCAATTTCTGGAATGTATTGAAAGGTGAGATGTCGCTGGTCGGACCAAGGCCCGAAAGAAAGTATTTTATCGACCAGATCGTGCAAAGAGCCCCCCACTATATCCACCTGCATAAAGTGAAACCGGGGATCACTTCCTGGGGACAGGTAAAATATGGCTATGCTGTGAATGTGGATGAAATGATCAAGCGTCTTAAATACGACCTCCTCTATATAGAAAACATGTCCCTGTTCGTGGATTTTCAGATCATGATCTTTACCGTCCTTACCCTTTTCAGGGGGAGGCATATTTAAACCCGACGCTCTTAATCACCTTGTATGTTGGTCCCTCGCTACCTAAAACACTTTCGTAATAGACCAGTTTCCTGATGGTGCTTTCCTGGAAGTAATAATCCCTGTACGCATGCAGCAGATCCTCCAAGGCCTCCTTATTTTGCATCCATTTGATCCGGGCCAGTGTCAGGTGAGGATGAAAATCCCTTCTATCTATCCGGAATCCAAGGTGCTTCAATTCCCTGTCAAGTTCAGCTTTCATTTTCCTGATTAAGGGGTCAATATCCAGACCAATCCACAGTACCCTCGGATTCTTGATATTCCTGAAAAAACCCAATCCAATGTATCGTACTAAAGGAGCATCATAAACCGGTACGACCCGGCTCAGCATTTGCCCGGTGAGTTTTATCTGGTCAATGCTGGTATCACCAAGGAATGCCAGCGTAAAATGCAATTGTGACGGACTGATCCATTTTATTCTTTCACCTTTAAGGCAAGTCTTACTGTGAGAAATACAATCTCTAATCTTCTCCCCAGGTTCTGTCTTAATAGCAATAAAAGTCCGCTTCATTACCCGATTTCATATAAAATGAATAATTTTAATAGGTCAATAATCTAAAACAGATATAAGTTATGAAAAAGATTGCAGTTGTTCTATCAGGATGTGGAGTATATGATGGAGCCGAAATCCACGAGGCAGTTCTTACCATGTTTGCCATAGCCAGTAACGGTGCTGTCTATGAAGTTTTTGCACCTGATATCGATCAGCATCATGTGGTGAATCATCTAACTGGGACTGAAATGGATGAGACCCGCAATGTATTGATCGAATCGGCGCGCATAGCCCGGGGAAAGATTAAAGCGCTGAGTGAATTCAGCGGTAAGGAATTTGATGCCATCATATTCCCTGGAGGTTTTGGGGCCGCAAAAAACCTTTCAACATTCGCCTTGGATGGCAGTAATTGCCAGGTCAACAGCGATGTTGAAGCAGCCATCAAAGAAATGATCTCCCTGGGTAAACCGGTTGGTGCATTATGTATATCTCCCGTCATCCTGGCAAAAATCCTGGGAGATGTGGAACTTACCATCGGTGATGATGCCGGAACCATTCAGGCCATTGAGGAAATGGGCGCAACCCATAAGGCAACCACTCATGGAGAAGTGGTGGTAGACCAGCAGCATAAGATCGTGACAACACCGTGCTATATGCTTGATGCCAGGATTACGCAAATAGAAGAAGGTGCCCGGAATGTTGTGAAAACAATTCTTGAGATGGTGTAGAGAAGCCCACTCAAAGTTGACCGTTTTCAATCAGTACAACAATTTCTTCGATCAACCGGTCTTCCCCTTCGGGATCATATTCTGATTTCAGGTTGGATCCAAACAGCCTGGCGAGGGCCTGCCATAAAACTGCAGAGATTTTACCCCTCAACTCTTTTACCAGTTCATAGGAAGTATCTCCTGTTTCCCTGTCAACCAGTTTGATAAGTATCCTTCCCTGTGTGACGGTTAACTTTTTGAGGTCCTTCTTGTAATCCTTCAGCAATTCCTTTTCGACCAGTTTCATATAGTCTTTCTGCTCCTTCTCTGTTTCGAGAGAGACCAGATGAACTTCCACGTCTGCCAGTTTCTCCCCGGCCAGCTTAGCCCAGGGGTAAGCCTTTTTAATATTGTAGATCAACCTGGTATATCTCCTTCTTTCCCGCCGGCTCTTAAATTTCTTTGTAGGGAATATATAGACTTCATCCAGATCAGCCACCCACAGAGTATCCCCGTCAATAACCACTGCCCTGGCCACATATATGTCCTGGGTAGTAAGGATACTGTCCTCTTCGGTCAGGATGCTGTCCACATCATACAGGACACTGTCCTGGCCATAGGTGACCAGTCCGGTCACCATGGATAAGCAAAAAAAACTCAGTTTTAATAGTATTTGCCCGGGACTCATAGAATGTAAAATACGGCATTTTTTTCTTTAACCCAGAATATACAATCTTTATTGTATACGGCACCCTGTTTGTATTAAGTAATAAGGGTCCCAGGGTTTTTCATGCTAGTTTTTTATTACTTTACAATCATGAAATCCAGGCATTTTCCCATTATTATTTTTACTGCCATTTTTGTGTTTGCAACATGCAGTCAGAAACAATCAGACCAGGCTGTACAAACACCTCAACAATCTGTTGAGGAAAAACCCCTGCTCGATATGCTGTCATTGTACCGGGCAAAAAGGTTCGAATCCGTCAGGGAAGCCATATCTTCCCCCGATACTGTTTACAAGCTTGTCCTTTACGGGCAGAAACTGGGGGACATCGCACCTGAAATTGCTGAACTGCAGTACCTAAATTCCCTTGATCTGGCATTTAATGAACTTTTCAGGGTGCCTCCTTACATAAAAGACCTGGTATACCTGCAGGGATTATACATCAACGGGAACAAGATCACTGAGATCCCCCTTTTTGTCTATGATTTTCAATTCCTTTCCAGTCTTGATATTTCCGGGAACAGGTTAACCCGGATCTCATCCGATATTCATAAGTTATCGCAACTCAGCGTTTTGAATCTCGGATCAAACCAGCTTACCGTGTTCCCTTCCGAAATCTACAACCTCACTGAATTAAAATCCCTGCATCTAGACCATAACCAGCTTACTGAAATCCCGGAAGGAATCTCATCTCTGACCAACCTGACTAAGCTGAGACTTGAGCATAACAATCTGACCGATATACCGGAGGACCTGGCATACATGGTCCGGTTAAAGGAATTATGGTTGCTGGGGAATGCCATTCCGCTAGAAAAGATTACCTGCCTGAAGGATCAATTACCCACGACCAGGATCCGTTTCTGAGCAGAACTAGTGAACCATGAACCTTCCCGATAATTTATTTCCGCTTTCGTTGCGCAGCTGATAGAAGTAAATTCCGGTCTCAAGGTCCTCACTGCCAAATATGAAATCACCTGTCGAGATATTTCCAATTTGCTTCACACGGACACCTGCAAGGTTGTAAACAATAAAGGAATATACACCACTGTCATACTCAAAAGAGACAGTTGCAGAAGAAGTTATGGGGTTCGGATAAATATTCGCAATGTTGACTTCGTGAACTCTGTTTACGGACACTGTCTCACCGTCGGAGATGAACTCATAATCTGCAAATGTGAGTGTCCAGCCACCTGCCCATTGTGTTCCCGGCTTGAATGCGCCTTTAAAATCTACCCGCTTAAACCACCAGGGAGCATCAGAATAATCGGGACCGCTCACGTCCCTGGAAGGTACAGGATTGGCGACAGATACACCGGCATCAGCAACGGTATTTCCAGCATTGGCAAAATAATCAGCTAAAGCTTCTGCATATCCGGCTGGAACTTCCCACTTCGGATTGTCATCCTTATCCTTGGGCACACTGACGGTGAAAAGATTAGCCGCTGTACCATCAGCTACATTCTGGAAGATATTATTCATTAGTTCCAGGTTGCCATTTTTCCATTGCTGATAACTTCCTTCATGCTCACCTTCAATATACTCAATGTCAATACCTTTATCCTGCTCTGCAAAGATGGAGTTGGAGTATACGCCACCGGCATTGTCACGGAAGGTTATTACCCTTCTTGATTTTCCAGGTACACCGATATATGTAGCATTGTGAATGATTGGCTTGGCATGAGGTTCACAGAATTCACAGTCGCTTGGTCCGCCGTCATGCTCACCCATGCGGTCACCATCTGCTTCAACCTGCACGGTAGCCCAGAACTGGCCGTAACCACTGAATCCTTCATCGTAGTCATAGGCATCGTCACCTACCCATGCAACCAGGATGTGGTCAAGCCTCGGAACACCTCCGAAGAATTCAACGCCATCATCCTTATTGGAAACCACCTCTATATGGGAAAGCACAGTAGCTTCTCCGCAGGCACCGAGGGTGAGGCCGTTGATCTCATTTCCTTCCCCAATATCGGTACCGCCATGACGGATGGATACAAATTTCAGAGAGCCGGAACCATCTGAATCATCAGTCCCACCATACTTAGCACGGGGTTCAGTAGTCGGAATACCCTCGATTTGTTTGGGTACAGTCGCATTGTTGGTCCTGGCTTTACCAAGCATGATGAGACCTCCCCATTGCCCATTGGCTTCATCAGGAAGTGATCCGGTCAGATCATCGTTCTGCGAGGTGAAAATGATGGGGACCTCGGCTGTACCGTTGGCAATCAGTTCACCTCCCACGGCCACAATCAGTGCACTGGCATTTTCCTGCTGACCGGGTTTGCCCTTAATAACGGTTCCGGCTTCTATGGTAAGCGTCTGCCCATCATTTACAAATACAAATCCATCAAGGATATAGGTATTATCTGCAGTCCAGGTAGTGGTGCCTGTACCATTCCCATCATCCATAATAACTACTTCCGCCGCAAAAACGCCGGTTGCCAGAAGAATGGAACATAACAAAACAGTAATCTTTTTCATAGCATTAGGATTTGATTTAACAATAATGATTTACTTACGATTCAGATTAATTGATTAAATAGGTTATCCCCAAGTCATATGTCCTTCCCCGGTGATTCCCGATAAAATAGTACTCGGTTCCCTTGTAGGTATAGGTTTGCTTGAATTCGGGATTCAGCATGTTGCTGATACTGAGCCTGACCCTCCATCTTTGTCCCAGGGACTTACTGAAATTAAAATCAAGGGCAGGGTAGGGCTGTTCATATACATTGGGAAGCCCACCTTTGGTTATCAGAAAGATTTTAGGTCCTGCTACATTAAAAATCAAATTACTGCTGATGCCAACCTTATCATTCTGATATCCGAGGTGAGCATTGACAATAAATGGTGATTGTCCGTACATTGCCCTTTTAGCTGGAAAGTCGGGGTCTGTTTTCCGGGCTGCACTAAGAAACAGTGAGTCCTCCTCCATTTCAGAAAAGATGTATGTAAGATTGGTCCCAAATTGAAAATCCTTCAGTAAGGAAATGAAATCAAGCCGTTTCCTGAACTCCATCTCCAATCCGAATAACCTTGAATCTGCAATATTCCTGTAATTGATCTCGGGATTGTTCGTGATGGGTGCATCAATCTGTTCTATCGGATCTTTGAAATATTTATAAAATGCACTGAAAGAGATGATCTCACCAGGAGTCATGAAATATTCCCATCTGAAATCGATATTATCTATCACAGTACGTTTCAGATCCGGATTTCCAACCACCCTGAACCCCCCTTTATAGTCCCATGAAGCATAGGGTGCAAGTTCCCTGAACACAGGCCGGGCTATCGTACGGTTATAACCCATCCGGAAATTCATATTCTCAACTAATTGCCAGGTCAGGTTGATGGAGGGTAACAGATCGCGATATACCCCCTCCCCGCTCTCATACCACCGGGAATCAGATTCCGAACTGTTATCAACAAAATTTTCAACGAATTGCCTGGAAATCTCGTAGCGTACTCCCGTGACAAGGCGAAGATTCTCAAACAGGGGAAGGTCAACCATTATGTAGCTGCCAGAAACATATTCATTTGCACGATAACTGTTCACCTGGTTACCCAGGAGGGTATTGTAATAGTACAGAATGTTCCAGTTATTTACCGAGTCGATGAAATTTCCCGGGGCAAGGTACGCAATGGGGTCATCCTCATAGGGGACATTCCCCTGGCGTATCAGGCTGAATGCATTTACTTCGGATGTCCTGAATCTGGTAAGATAATTTCCCCCGAATTTCATCCTGCCACTCCTCCCGAATGACTGGAATGGAACCGTAAAATGGAACCTTGTATCCCAGCTGGTCTCTTTCATTTCCCTGCTGTCTCTCCTGGGTTCCTTATTGGACCTGATCTGAAGTATTGGCTCATAATCATTGAAAAACATTCGGAAGTCCGGTTCATCCTGGGTTGAAACAGTATAGGAGCTCAACCATTCCATGGTCAGGTTACCGGCATTCGGGAATACGTGCCTGCCGTTTATCTGGAAGTTTGTAATGCCCCGTTCCAGGTAAGCAAGTGTCCTTTCCTCAATGAACCTGTCTTCATCCGGCTCAGAACCATTGTTATAGCGCGAACTTGATTGTCCGCTCTGGTTGTGCATAAACCTTGCACCCATTTTGTGATTACTGTTTAACTTGAAAGCAAGATTCGCCATGGCCGACCAGATCACCAACTCATCTCCCAGTTCATCGCCCGTAAGTTTCTTGGGGTTCAGGATTTCACTCTGATCGCCCAGTATTTCGTAATAGTATTTTTTTCCATCGGTATAGAATTCATGATCTCTGTCATAACTCAGCGAGACATTATACCCAAGTGCTTCCCCTTTTGCACCCAGGTCAACCTGGTCACCAAATGCAACTGAGTAAGCCTGATTGAAGAAAGGTGTTTTATTTTCAAAATCCAGGACCCGGTTAAATGAACGTCCGATTTCACCCAGCAATTGATCTGTTTCCTTGCCATACCATGGATCAGGCACAATGGTGTTGGTAATTGCCGGAAAAGCCCTGGTACCGTCATCCATGCCCAGCCAGTCGGTCTTCCCGCCCCGGTAGGTCAGGAAATCCTTATTGAAATGAACCTGGGGATTATAACCCAGGGCTGCTGAAAATTGCAGGGTGAACCTGGATGGAAAATCCCTCGTGATGATATCCACATTGCCACCGGAAAAATTTCCCGGAAGGTCCGGGGAAAATGTTTTATGAACGATTATATTTTCAATGAGTATGGCCGGGAACAGGTCCATCTGTACAGCATTCTTATTGGGATCCAGTCCGGGTATCTCTGCACCGTTCAGGGTGGTCTTGCTGTACCTGCCACTCAGTCCACGTACATATACAAATTTCCCGCCCTCTATAGAAATACCATTTACCCGTTTCAGTGCCTCGGCTGCATCATCATCTCCCAGCCTTGAGATTTGCTGGGCCGAGATGCCGTCAATGACATTGGCCGATTTACGCTGCATTACCTGAATAGCCGCTTCGGTGCGCTGACGCTGCCGTGCTGTCACCTTCACCTCTTCGATATCGAGCAGCGCCTGACCAAGATTCACATCCAGGACAGTTAC
>DAOUVF010000285.1 GCA_030667765.1 Bacteroides sp. | reverse complement strand
GCTGGTCTGTGACAATGGGACTGTGGATGAGGTTCGATGGGGTCCAGTCCCCGTTGATCAGCCAGGCCACCGCGGTCATGTCCCACAGCACCTTTGACCCGGCATAATGGTCCTTTTCATATTCCTTGAAAATTCCCAGAAGATAATCTCCAATGGCTCCCCTTCCCTTGAGGTAAAACTCCATCTCAGGGTATGTCGTGGCCAGGTGAGTAACCACGGGAGTGCAGGGCAATTGCATAAAAGGCACCCCGCAATCGAAAATCAACCTGGATGAATTCAGGTCCTGCGAAAAATTAAATTCTCTGGTATTTTTCCAGTGAATGGAATTTCCCCCCAGCCACACGACAACAATATTATTGATGATGGAGGGCTCCATAAGGATGGCGCTGGCCACATTGGTAATGGCTCCCACAGCAACTACATAGAGCGGATCATCCGGACTGGCGGTTTTGGCACGCTCGATAAGGTCAAGTGCAGCAGGGCTTTCGACAGGTTTTTCAAGGTCCTCCAGGTACTCCCTACTCCCCTTGAACACAAATCCGTCAGGTTCTATTCCAAGCCTGTCCAGCAAACGCAGGATCTCCTCATAACTTTTTTCCATCCCGTCACCGGGTCCATCAGACCTGGAATTCGCAAAAGGGGCTGCATAAAGCGCCTCAATATCAAGTTTTTCCTTTGATAGCAAGGCATATACAACGGCGAACTGGTCATCGATCTCGTTGTAGGTGTCGGTGTCCAGTACCATCCGGACCTTGCCTTCCGGTGGGACCAGCCTCTCAATCCTTTTAGTATCTGAGATCCTGGGGAAGTCCTGGCCGGTAGCCTTCAGTCCGGCAAACAAAAGGGGTACGAATACAAAGAATAACATCCATTTTTTCATAATGCACGATTTTTAGTTAATGATCTGTTTATGTTTCATCTTATTTTTTGCCTGGTCCATGCTTACTACTTCTACAAGCCGCTCCCTGATCCGTCTGGCCTGCTTATCATCTACGCTGAGATAACGGTGTTTCCCCTGCGGATCCAGGGTGAACTGGGTTACCACATGGTGTTTTAGGTCTGGTTCATATCCCAGGGATACATTGCCGGGAGGAGATATGGTAAAGTAAGAAGAATCCCTTTCCACCGCAAATAATACCGAGGTCAGGTCCCATGCCGGCCTATCGTATGGCATGGGCTGATAGTTTTTGTAGGCCTCCACAAGTGGATGAAAGTCCACCTTGCTGAAATCGTTCTGGATGCTCTCTCCCGGATATGGACATGCCCATCCAACATCAAAGGGACTGAACCATATTTCGGTCGGCCAGGATTTGAGAACCATTGCTGCCGCAGCACTGTCATTGAAAATATTTGTCTCGGGGCGGGCTTCCCGGAAATTTCCGGCCATCATGCTCAGGTAATCCACTTTGCGGGATACCAGTTCAAGGCCTGGCAATGGTGAATGCTCATCCGGTTCCGAGTCAATCAGCCGGGCGAGGTTGGTGGACTGGCCAACAGCAATGATAACAACAGAATTGTCAGGTGACGCTGAAAGTAACTTTCGATAGAGGCTTACAGCAACCGGAGGTTTTTGCCCCTCCTGCAGGCTGCGGACAAATACTGGTTTCCCGTCCTTTTTCATCTCCACGACATGCCGGGTATATACTGATGTATCATGCTTCACCCCGTCAATAACAATCCCTATGGGCATGTCCGGGTATCCGTACCAGATATTCATAACATCGATATACCTGGCAGAATAAGGATGGTCTTTGCAGGACATAACAGCGAGCATGTCAATCCATCCAAGGTCCATATAATTATACAGCATGGCAAGGGCCAGCGCATCATCAATATCTGCGCCAATATCGGTATCGAAGATCACCCTGGTCTTTTCGACGGCATCCTGATTTTCTATAGTGCTGCATGAGAACAGGATAATCGATTGGCAAAGGATCATGGCAACGGCGAACTGCTGCCATATTGACCCGGTTTTTTTTGTCATTGTATCGGACTGGTTGATCATTATCGCATTACCAAAAGATGCTATAAATTACTGATAAAATCGCAATGACAATAATGGAGCTGATATTAAATGCCGGTCCCGTATGAAAAAGTGATTTCTCAAGCGGAATGGCCTTACTGCTGACGCCTTTTCTTTCCCAGAGGCTTATGCCAATAATAACAGCACAGAGCACCAGGAAGGAAATGCCTACGCGGTCCATAAATGCCATCTCCGGAAAAAGCAGATCTAAAGCAAATGACAAGGGGATGGTAAGTATGGCAGCTACCAGGACCGCGTTGGATGTTGCCCTCTTCCAGAATAGTCCTGCCAGGAAAATGGCCACCACCCCCGGTGTCACGTAACCGGTAAAATCCTGGATGAACTGAAATGCCTGGTCAAGGTTCCTCAGCTGCGGAGCGATGAGCACGGCAACGGCCAGGACAACCAGTGCAGTAATCCTACCGGTCCGGACCAGGATCTTTTCCGAGGCATTTTTATTGATTAAAGTTTTGTATAAGTCCATCGTAAAGATCGTAGAAGAGCTGTTGGTCATGGAACTCAGGGATGAAACGATGGCTGCGATCAGGGCCGCAAAGACCAGCCCTTTCAGCCCCATCCCTATATAATTACTCAGGAGCCAGGGGTAGGCATCATCCGGCCTTTCAATATCTGCCCCAAGCACAAAGGCGGCTATTCCCGGGAGGACTACAAGCAGGGGCAATAATAATTTAAGGAAACTTGCAAAAGCCATACCCCGCTGGGCTTCCCGTATATTCTTTGCTGCCAGGGCCCGCTGTATGATGTACTGGTTGCACCCAAAATAATAAAGGTTGGCCATCCACATACCTCCTATCAGTACCCCTATGCCGGGCAGGTACTTATAGTATTCATGCTCTTTATCCAGTATCATATCAAATTTTTCAGGGGCTGCTGCCAGCATGTTATTGAATCCGGCCATAATGCCTTCACCGGCTCCAATCTCACGAAGGACAAGAAAAGTGGTTACAAATCCACCGAAGATCAGGAAAATCACCTGCACCACATCCGTCCACGCCACAGCTTTGAGTCCCCCGTAAACCGAATAAACCGCAGAAAACAGTGCGAGTCCCAAAATAGCATAAAACAGATTTATCCCCAGGACGGACTTCAGCACCAGTGCTCCCAGGTAAAGGACCGAAGTGAGGTTCACAAATACATAGATCAGTAACCAGAATACTGCCAGGCTGGTCCGGACCCTACCGTCAAACCTTACCTCAAGGAACTGGGGCATGGTATAGATCTTCTTCTTGATGAAAATAGGCAGAAAAAACTTGGCCACGATCAGGAGTCCCAATGCACCGATCCATTCATAACTGGCCATTCCCAGTCCAACAGCAAATCCCGCACCAGACATCCCTATGAACTGTTCGGCGGATATGTTGGAAGCAATCAGGGAAGCGCCTATGGCCCACCAGGGCAATGCCCTGCCTGCCAGGAAGTAATCGGAAGATGTCTCTTCCTGTCCTTTTTTCCTGCGTGACACGTACAGTCCAAGGCCAATGATCACACAGCAGTAAGCAATAAATACAGCGATGTCAAGGCCGGAGAGATCCATTAATTGATATTTTCCCTTTCAAAATCTGTGGGATTGACCCATCCTGCATCCAATTCTTCCCCCTTCATCATGCGGTTGTAAAAATCCCTGTGTTTTTCATCGGCATAAGGATATTTATCAAACTCTTCGCCCTTCCCGAACATGCGTGGATCACCTTCCGCTTTCAGTTCTTCAATGAGCTGTTGCTTCAATACTAATTTCACATCCTGGAAGTCCGGATCTTCTGCCAGGTTATCCAGCAGCCATGGATCCTCTTTGAGGTCATACAATTCTTCGGCTGGCTTTTTTCCAAAATTCTGTTGCCAGAACCTGCTTTCCCCTTTCTGCCTGCGGTCATTCAGGATGTATGACTTGGTCGGTGACCCGTCCGTATCCAGGTAGCCTGTTTCGGGATTGCCGGCCGGCCACCGCTCGGGGTCGATATTCATGATGTAGACATAGTCCCGGTTGGCAATACCACGGGCAGGGAAACCAACATCGTCAGGCCTTCCTACATCTGTTCGCTCCTTGCCAAACACCATGAAATCACGGTCAGGGGTATCGGATTTCCCTTCAAGAAGAGATACCAGGCTCTGTCCCTCCATAGTTTGCATCCCGCTTTCCCCGATTGGGATGCCAGCCAGCTCCAGGAAGGTAGGGGCAAAATCAGTAAAGCTTACAATTCCATCATAGACCCTTCCCGGCTCTTTGATCCCGCCGGGCCACATCATGGCCATAGGCACTCTGTTGGCGATCATATTCGGCATGCCCTTGACCCTCGGGAAAGGCATACCATGGTCGGAAGTGACGATAACCAGGGTATTCTCAAGCATATTTCTTTCCTCCAGCATCCGGAGCATCCTCCCAATATGGCTGTCAAAGTATTCTACCTCCAGTGCATAATCCAGCATGTCGTTCCTTACCGTATCGCAGTCCGGCCAATACGGGGGCACCTCGTCTATGTCAGACAGGGTTTTGCCGGCTTTGTTGACGCCGGACCGGTACTCATACGCCCTGTGTGGTTCTACGCTGC
>DAOUVF010000223.1 GCA_030667765.1 Bacteroides sp. | reverse complement strand
CCTTTGTGGCAAACATTGACAATTCTACCATTACCAGGCTTTTTTTCCCTGGCTGTGATAATGCTTCAGTTTCCTCCAGCACGGACCGGAATCCCCCCGAGATCTCTTACAATTCTCCCGGAAATTACAATATCCAGCTGGTCCTGGATGAAGGGACCCCGCAACAGGAAAATTTTTGCCAGAATATAGTGGTAATGGAAAGTCCTGAGGTCGACCTGGGCAATGACACCCTCCTCCCAGCGGGAGAAACCCTGGTCCTGGATGCGGGTGAGCAGGCAGCCTGGCAATGGTCCACCGGCGAAACATCCCAGACTATCGAGATCAGCGGTCCGGGTACCTACACAATAATCGTCACCAACGAATACGGATGTACTGCCACAGATGAAATCATGGTGACCATGGAGGTTGGGATCCCGAATTTTTTCACCCCTAATAATGACGGGGTAAATGATACCTGGGAGATCCCCTACCTGTCCAATAACCCCGAAGCCCGTATCTATATTTATGACCGCTTCGGAAACCTGATCACAACTTATCTATATGGTGAGGGAGGATGGGATGGTACCAGGAACGGACAGCCCGTTAAAGCGGATACTTATTGGTACGTTATTAAGATGAGCAAAGATACAAAACCACTGAAAGGATCCGTAACATTAAAAAGATAAGAAAATCACAGGGAAAGGTGCGATCTCCATCTCACATGGCCAATTCAGGAACAAGCAGGGTGCTGGTATGGGCAGTCTTATGTTTACTGCTCAGCTTTCCCCGGATTGATTGCCAGGAACTGCCGGCATACCAGCTGTATCTTCACCAGCCTTCCCTGATCAATCCAGCCATAATCGGATCCACGGAGTGCACAGAAATCATGCTCATCGACCGGCATCAGTGGATCGGTGCATTCAAGGGTGCTCCAAAAACGCAGGTGCTGAGCGCTGAATCTTCCTTCTCCTCAAACAGCTCCCGGTCCCACGGCCTGGGATTACAGGTTGTCAACGACGCCAACGGTGCATATAAACAGCTGACATCCAGCCTGGGTTATGCCTTTCACATATCATTGAACCGTGAAGGCTCACTCAGGCTGGGATTCGGATTGATGGCAACAGTGTATCAATCAACCTATGATGAGACGGACTTCAGCAGGATCAATGACCCGATTATCCATCATGGCATTGAAAAGGAGATAAGACCTGATGTTTCAAGCGGTGTGTACCTGTATGGTGATCGGTTTTTTGTGGGTGTTTCCGGGGTCCAGTTACTGGCTTCTAATTCATACCTGAACCCTCACCGGGGTAAACGTGGATATTTTGTCTATGGCGGATATAACTATCCTGTATCCAGGGAGTTGGTCCTTCAACCGGGACTGACAATCAAATACCTTTCAGAACAGGTCCAGTCAGACCTCAACGCCAGGATTACCTACCGGGAATTATACTGGGCTATGCTCTCGTACAGACATGTATGGTACGACATACCCGGACAACCGAATTCCTTATTAATATATGCAGGTTTGTTTTACAAGAACTTTTCGTTCGCCTATGGATATGACCTGGGATTGACCTCCATGCAGAAATATGGTTACGGATCACATGAATTCAAGGTAGGCTATCATTTCTGCCCCTTTAAAAATCCATGCCCGGCTTATAAATAATCACTGACAACAGATTAAATCCCCTTCATCAATCTGTACGAGCCGTTCATCAGAATTAGCATTGTTTTAATGTCCCGGATGCTATGAGCTACGTACAAAAACTATATTTTTATATTGCTTTCAATAGGGAATTATGTATTGTATTTTCAGAATTATTGCTATTATCCTCCTTCTCTTTAATGCCATTTCTGCACTGTTTGGCGGCTGGGGCCTGATGTCAGATCCCAGCGGCGAAACCCTGGAAATGCCTTTGCGTTTCCTTGAACATTCTCCTTTTGAGAATTTCCTGGTTCCTGGTATCATCCTGTTTATCACAAATGGATTATTCAGCCTTCTTTTTGCGGTTATGGCATTTCTTAAGTTTATGAATTATTCCTGGCTGGTAATATTCCAGGGGTTCATACTGGTAGGATGGCTGATCATTCAGATCATTATGATCAGGGATTTCTATGGACCGCTACATGTCCTTTATTTCTCCGTCGGCATCCTGCTGATCGCCACAGGATGGATACTTGCCCGGCAGGATCAGGCAATATACCAGTCGCATTAAAGAAAAAAACCTGGTGCCAGTGGTGTGGTACCAGGTTTCGTAGTGGCATTCACAAAGCTTACTCCACCAGGACTAAATAATTCCGGGCTTCAAGCCTTAATGAGTTTGAGATAGGAATGCAGACCTATTCTCTATTAATAACGCTTTTACTACTGACTTTAAATTTAACCAATTATGGTTGAAACTTATTAGGTTTAACACCCTTTTAACATAGTTCTTATATAAATCGCAATTACACTTCAGTTCTGAGACCATAAGTACTAAAGCAAATAGGATGAATTACTTCTGGTATATCATCATTCCCTTTAAAGTTTCTCCATTCAGTTGGATGGTATAGCCATACAATCCAGGAGCAAGATCCGGATGGCTCTCGGCCGGATTCCAGATAACCAGGTATTCATCATCCCCTTCCACCTGTAAATTAAACTCAGCCACCAATCTGCCCAGGGCATCGTATATAGAGATTGTCGCCTGTCCATGAATACCTCCGGCCACTTCAAAAGCAATTGTAGTGTAATGGCTGAACGGGTTCGGAAAATTCCGACATGTCATAAGTATCTTGTTATCGGCTTCCGGAATTGCGTCGAATTCGAGTGTTTCTACTGAAAGAGGCATACCTCCCGTATAACCTTGATCATTGCCCCCTTCGGTCTTGAAACTCCCCTTAAAGCTGGTGAACGGGCTGATCACACGATAATCCAGGCTGATATCAATGATTACTGATTTTATGGAATCTGCATGGCTTGTACTGGGATTTAACTGGTAGTATTCAGTAAGTAAATCCGCAATTTTTTGTTTTGCCCAGATCTTTGGAATAAATGCATACTGGCTGATTATACTGTCAGACAATACCGGTTCATAAGCATAACTAACCGGGTCACCGAATGCCTCCCCGCTCAGGGTCAGTTGAAACGGTACAGGCTCATCATATCTTCCGGCCAGTATCATTTGCTGTCCCTTATAAAGATTCGGAAGCCTGGACGGATAGATCTCAGCCAGGAGGTCGGGTTCAGTCAGAATGGAAGTGTTGATCAGTACAGGGTTCCGGATTAACAGGTAAAATTCTGTAATCTTATCTTCCAATTCATCATTCCCGAGAAAATCGGCAAGGCCGTTATTATTGGCTGCCAGGGTAGTAAGGAGTCTCTCATTGGTGGAAGAACCAATCCCGAAAGTAAATATGCTGATCTTCGCTTCATTCTGAACCACCAGGTCATCGACATAGTCAATAAGCAGATCGGTATCAGTTATACCGGCAGTTTGTTGCCCGTCTGTGAAAAATATAATGATGTTAGCGGTATTGGACGATGCCGCTGAAAACTGCGGGATGGCCTCACCGAATGCACCTGAAATATTGGTTGAACCATTGGCCAGCAGGTTATCGATATAATCGAGCGCTGCTGATTCATTGGCAGCAGTAAAATCTACATGTTCCCCCCTGAAGCTCTTAATATCGCTGGCAAAATCAATAATGTTGAATTTGTCACCCAGGTTCAGGTTCTGCGTAATGAATTTTGCAGCATTCCTGGCCTGGACTATCTTATCGCCTGACATGCTTCCGGAACGATCAATGATCAAGGTGAAGACCTTATCAATCACCTGCTGGTTTTCCGAAGGATCAGGTTCGGCCACAAAAAGGAAGAATCCGTTTCCATAGGTATCAGGGATCATCGAATCAGGAAGCAAGGTGCTATAACTGTACAATCCCAGTTCCTCCTGACTGAGCATATACTGTATGGAGTAATCCTGGTTTGCCTTTTGCCCGGCTACGGAATAATATATATTTGCTTCAGTCCCTGTATTGGTAATCGAATCTGCGCTATGGCTCAGCAGTTTAATATCTGTGATGGTCCGGTCAGACACCAGGCTGAAATGCATCTTTTGCTGGTCGATCAACCTGTCAATGCTGTCGGCAATAATATCGTAGTCATTTGGATAGTTGTAGTTCACCTTGCCGAGCTTGTATTCCAGCAACTCAACATAGACCAGTTCGACCGTTAGCGTGGAATCTGCATGGATTGGCTGATCAGGGCTATAGATCAGGGGATTCTCGCCCAGGTAGGTAAGCAATTCATAATCTACGGTAGTTTCGCCACCTCCCGAGATGCTGTCCTGCTCGGTAGCCGAGAATTTCGCTTCATACCACTGGCTGTTAGTCTTGTAGAACAAAGAGAGGGCAGAGGCTTCCAATGGCATGGGAAAGGCATACTGGATCTTCAGACTATCTTCTGTAGTGTTTAAAAAAACCTGGGTAGTTTTTGTTATGGCTACCTGTCCATCTACTGATACTTCAACACTACTGTATATCAGAGGCATGTATTTGATCCCGGCTGAATCGGGTATGATCACACCATTGGCAAACAGGCTTGTGGAAAGAAAAAACACATAAATGAAGGTAATGAAGTTTTTCATTTTATGATATTTGATTTAATTTACGCAATTATCCGGAGATTATCAACTTCATATTGGCGGGGTGAAGCTGCTACATCATTGCCATATCCCTTAAATTAGACGCAAAATAACCATCATGAGTTGCTTTCCTCTGGAAATAAAATCAAGATCAGCTATATTTATGTTTTAACATCGAATCCATGTTAGGAGATCTCAGAAAATGGCTCTGTTTATTTCTGCTTGGTTTTTTCCTGTTCTCGCAGGCTGAAAATGTTACCGCGCAGGATGATCCCGTCAACACTACCCAGATATGGCTTTTTTGGCATTATAATCATTTCTTTAAACCAGGATTCAGGTATATACATGACATTGGATACCGGCAGGAGACCCCCCGTGATGAATGGTCCAGGATACATTACAGACCGGGGGTACAATATTCGGTGGGGAGTATTGTAGATCTCACCGGAGGAGTTGGTTTCTGGTATACCTTTCAGAAGGATCTGCCAAACTCTCTCGAGATTCGTCCCTGGCAGGGGGTTAAAGTAAACTGGCCCCACCTGGGAAGGATTGATTTCGATCATTATCTCAGTCTTGAGGAGCGATTCAACCTTTACATGGAGAATAGAGATGCTTGGACTTTTGCCATGAGGGGCAGGTATCGTTTTAATTTTACCGTACCTATTAATAAAAAAGGTATTATGGACAAGACCCTCTTTGCTATAATAAATGCAGAGTTTTTCATGGATATAGGGAAAAGTATTGAGGAACGATATGTTAATGACCGCAGGTACACCATGGGCCTGGGTTATCGATTCAATCCAAAGTGGCGCCTTGAATTGTTGTATGTGATAGAACAATCAAAAGCTTTTAGTTCAGAAGGATTTAAGGTAAATTCCCATATCATCCAGTTCCGTCTTCGAACATATATTTTACCTCAAAT
>DAOUVF010000294.1 GCA_030667765.1 Bacteroides sp. | reverse complement strand
ATCTCGCTTTGGGGGAGACCGCCGGCAGAGTTCGGGAACAGGACCCTGCGACCATCGTCGCACATTCCTGACCTGATGGGCAATCGGCCTGTTATCAGTCCCGCGCGGCTTGGTGTACATACACTTGCCGCTACATAGAAGGAAGTCCACCGCTGTCCCTCGCCGGCCAGCCTGTCGAGGTTCGGGGTTTTGATGGTGGGATGCCCGAAAGCACCTATGTCCCCATATCCAAGGTCATCACAAAAGATAATAACAAAGTTGGGTGGTTTGTCTTTGTTCCCCGTGTCAGTATTGCACGATGGCAGGAGAAAAATAAGTACAATCAGAGAAAGCAGTAGTTCTTTTTTCATGATGGATATTGGTTTAGTATTTAATGGATCATAGATTATTTCATTCTGCCGGCGTATCCTTAAAGGTGGAATAGAGGATCTCTCCTTTCTCATTGAAAAATTCAAAGATGATCCTTGGGGTTCCCCAGGGACTTCCTTCCGGATGGACTTTTACATGCAGGAAACCGCCAGATGGCTCAGGGGATGTATAGGGCTGTATGATCTCTGCATCCGGATCGGTTGATTCCGGGTCACCCGGCATCCTGCCCATCCTGGAGTTGGCATCAACGAAAGCCCCGGTGGCAAACTCGCTGTAACCCGTAGGATCTATCGAATGGTACTGCCAGTGCCTGTCACCGCAAATGATGAGGAATTCATTTCTGCCAATTCCCTCATCACTCAGCCATTGAAAAAATTCCTGGCCTTCATGGCGGAATCCCTGGCGGTTGACGTGGTTGTCCGTTTTATAGCTGTCATCCGGTCCTATCATCGGATCTGGAGAGATAAGGACCTTGAAAGCGGCATCACTCTCTTTCAGTGTCCGTTTAAGCCATTCCTTCTGCTTCTTGCCCCATATAGTTTTATCCGGACCATCGGGCATGTTATTGGGACTTCGGTAGTCCCGGTTCTCCACCAGCCAGAATTGCAATTCCCTGGATACCCTGTAAGTTTTATAAGTAACTTCATCATAATCATTTGGGTCCGTTACCGGAAGCTGTTCCTTGAACATCCTGATCCCAAGTTTGTGGGATGGCTGCCTCTCCCCATCCGTGGTATCGCAGTCATTCCAGCGGTAGTCATGGTCATCTTTTTCCCAGTAGGTCCCCACATTTGAAAAAAGCTCCACCAGCCTGGGCTGGCTGAACTGCAGATGATAGTAATTCCTGATGGAGCGTTCGTCCACACCTTCCCCTATGGGCATCGCTGGTGAGTCATAATAGACATTGTCACCTGTACCCACAAAAAAATCAGGCTGTAACAGAAGCATTTGCTTTGCTGCCGGAAAGCCATTGTATTTATCGGTCCCCAGGTATTTGCGTCCCGGACGATAATAAAAATGCTGATAGTTCATTCCGGTATTAACCACGAAATTAATTTCCCGGGACAGCTCTGTACCGGGAAGGGTCTTAAATTCACACCAGTGCCCGGTCCGGTAAGTTGCCGTATCCAGTCCGTAAAGCAGGCGGTACTGATACGAAGTATTTGGATTCAAACCTTCAAGTTTTACTTTAACAATATAGTCCTTCTCAGGCAAGGCCTGCATCCAGGCTGTTTTTTGGGATTTTGCCAGGTAGCGATCTGTATATTCAAAGCAGGCCCATCCCGGGCAGCCGATATAATCATGGTTAAACGCCTGATTGGTAAGGGTCAGACGGGTTTGCAGGATAGCAGTAGTGGCGGTCATGTGACCTGCCATTTCTCCCTGTGAATGTTCCGGATGGGCAAGAAGTTCAAGAATTTTCTGTCGGGTGTCTTCAGTGCTTGATCCTCCTGATCCTGGTTCCTGAGCTTTTAGATTGGTTGGGACCACCAGAGCGGAAACCAGGATGATCCACACTAAATAAAGGAAGGTTTGTTGCATTGGTTTCATAATAATAAAATTTTAGTTATCCAGATGGTTGAGGGCGAAGGCATAAGCACCTATGGCAATGGCCCTGCTGGCCCCAAGACGGCTGATGCCTATGGCGGTTTTGGGCTGGTCATCATAATACTGCGTGCTTCCGGTACCGGGTACTGTTACCTCCCGGCCGGTTTTCTCCAGGAAAGCCTGGAGCTCATCAGCATCCTCCAGGTTATAGGCCCGCTGGACAAGCCTTATCATTGGACTTCCGGGCGGATATGCATACCATCCATTCATGGTTTTCATGACGGAAGGCATGAAATACTTCGCTGCTCCTGCAATGCCGCCTCCCATTACGATAAGTCCATCAGTCAGGGTTACCAGGTTGGCCATAGCATCTCCCAGGTGTTCTCCCATCAACTCAAAAGCCTTTAGTGCTGCATCTCTTGAGCCAGACGCCTTGCCGTCAGCGATATCAAAAATATCCTTCGGGCTGAGGTCCCGGTCATCGGGAAGTCCCGCATACTGGATATAATTCCGGATAACGGAACGGATGCTTACTCCCTCCTCGGCGTTCCGGTCAGGTGATAACCTGCTGGAAAGGAGCCATACTTCGGCAGCAAGGGAATTATCACCGACCAGAAGCCTTCCCTGTGAAAAAATACCGGCCCCGAAGCCGGTCCCAAGTGTCAAACCAACAAGATTTTGATACCGCTTCGGATTCCCGTTTTCCTCCAGCATCCGGTTGACCTCCGGCAGAAATCCCCCCAATGCTTCACCATAAGTGTACAGATCTCCGTCATTATTGATATATGCCGGGATACCGAAGGCATCTTCAAGTATTGCTACAAGGGGTACTCCTCCCCTGAAACCCGGCAGGTTGGCCAGGTCTCCAACAATACCGTTCGGGTAGTCGCAGGGTCCGGGAAAAGCGAAACTAACAGCTACTGCCGGCTCCTTAAGCTGTTTGATAACCTCCCGGAAACCTTCCTTCATCGATGCGATGCATTTATCGAGTTGCACCCCATAGGAGGGTTTGTTTACCGGTTTAACAACCTCCCTGCCTTCCTTAATGGCTGAATACACAAAGTTGGTACCACCGGCATCCAGGGTTAATACGGTACGTTTATCAGAAAATAGATCCATGATTATTTAGATTTAGATTATTCTGTTTTTAGCAGGGCGATCCAGTGGCCTTCGCCAGGACATTCCAATTCAATTATTGCCGTGGGTTCAATGGTTACGGCTTCAGACCATTCCGCCTTAAGAACGTCACACCATTCCAGGCTGACATTCCCTCTAAAGGCCGCATAATATAGGCTTACCGATCCACCTTCAGGAAAATATACCACATATTCCCTCCCCGGAAGCACCATACAATATGCTTCCGCAGGATCTCTGTCCGAGAGGAGTTCATTATAGGGTTCGGATTCAAAGACATTTACTTTTGTAGACAGATCCCTCATGCTCCTGATCACTTTTTGCGCCTTTTCATTCAGTCCCTGTCCACTCGTAGGCCTGTGAAAACGGCTGGATGCACAACCCATCAGTACATTCCTGATGAAAGCCTCTATGCCCTGCTGGGTGGTTTTATGCCTGCCGCCGTCATTCCCGTATACCTTCACATTTGTCAACGGCCTGAGGTATCCGAGTTTATCGAGATTTTTCATCTGGTTTATCCCGTTTTCCCAGTGATTATCACCCGTCTGGTGATTGTTCTGGGATATATCAACGAAATCATATATTTCCGGATGGTGCATTGTTTCAAAGTGTTGTGGACGGGACAGGTCCCAGGAATCCCACATTTCCGTGCACAGAGCTTTTCTGTCGGCGAGCCTGGCCTTCATCTTGATGTATTTTGCCCAGAACCTCCCCCAGCTTGCCGTAACGGAGGTTTCATTATCCATACAGTACAGGACATTGCCATATTGCAGGGAATAAGACAGGAGCTTGTCAACGAAACTTTGCTGATAGTTCATCAGCTGGGCATTGTTGTCCATTTCCGGAACGGACCAGAAAAATGGATTACCGCGGAAGATCGGGTGAGTGGGAACCACGGTGTGAAGTTTGGTCCTGGCCGTATCGTAGTTCCGGTTATTTTTTGGGTTGAATGGATTGACCGCCCAGATATCCCGGTAAAAATCAAAAGTGGCCCATATTTCTATCTGGACTATGATATCCCTTTCTTCACAGGCCTTCAGGAAATCATCAAAACGCTCCCAGTATGCATCATTCCATCTGTTGAGGTCATACAACCCATCTTCCTGCATGTGGAAGGGCCACAGGTTGCCTTCATCGCGGCTCGACATGGTATTTCGTACATAATTACCGCCAGATGCTACCAGCAGGTCCAGATGCTGTTCAAGTCCCACGATCTGAAACAGGTTATCATCGACCGTTCCACCCAGAAGCAGTACGGGCTTTCCCTGGTATTCAAAATAGGTTGGGTACTGTTCACTGACCTGGATCTCCTGGGCGTAAAGGTTCATGGATGGAATGGTCAGAAACAGGATGAAAAGGATTGAAATATACATCCGGATGCGTTTTGTTTTCATATACATTGGTTTAGTGTGTATTTGATT
>DAOUVF010000325.1 GCA_030667765.1 Bacteroides sp. | reverse complement strand
GTATTGGGTGGATATGAACGTAGGTTTCCGTTGTGCCAGTGATCTTTAAGACTCAATTTCACCTTATATGAAAAGAATTATTTCTTTATTCCTCATTACCTGCCTGGCATTCCAGTTTCATTTAGTCAATGCTCAGGAAGAAATGGATAATGCCACCCGTTCACTGTTTATCCTGGACATTGCAAAATATATAGAATATGACGATGAGATCCAGTTGCACGCGGATTTCAAAATTGGGGTAATGGGCAGGAATACTGACTTCTACTGGGAGCTTTATGAGATGGCAAAAACACGCAAATTCATCCAGGAAAAGCCCATTAAAGTCCTTATGTACCCCGATCTGGATAACATCGAAAAATGCCATATCCTGTATGTTAATAACAGCGAAGGATTCAAAATGAAAGAAGTTCTGGAGAGAACCCGGGGAAATAATACCCTGGTCATCAGCGAGGGCTATTCATTTAATGAATCCATGATCAACTTTGTAATGGCAGAAGGAACGCCCCGGTTCGAATTGCACGAGGAAAAGCTGAATATGGAGGGCCTTCAGGTAAATGAATTATTCCGGGAGCAGGCTATAAAGACCAGGGAGGACTGGGAAGCACTTTTTATTGTGACCGAGATCGCCCTGGAAAATGAAAAAGAGGTCGTACAGGAACAAAAGATCGTAATTGATTCCCAGGAAGTCGAAATTGCGAGGCAGGAAGAAATGATCAGGGCACAAAAGGCACACCTTGATAGTTTAAACAGGGAGATCCAGGATAAGGAAAATACCATTGAGGAAAAAACCTTCATACTGGACCGGCAGGTCCGTGAGATCGGACAGCAAAATGAAGAGATCGTCAGACAGAGGCAGGAAGTTGAATCCCAGCAGTCCATCCTCGGCAAACAACAGGAAAAAATTGATAAACAGGGGAGCCAGATCGAACAACAGTCTATTCAAATATCTGAACAACAGACCATCCTGATCGAACGGCTCAAGGCCATTGAAAAACAAAAGATGCTGATCTGGTTCTTTGTCATCGCTTTGATCCTTGTATCAGGACTGGGCTATTTCATATACCGGGGATACCGGATCAAAAAGGAATCCAATATCCAGCTTGAAGCTAAGAACCGTCTGATACTGCAACAGAAAGATGAGATCCAGCAACAAATGGAGATCGCTGAATCACAGCGTGACCAGATCGCATATCAGAAAAAGCATATCACAGACAGTATTCATTATGCCCTTCGTATCCAGACTGCACTGCTGCCTTCATTGGAGCTCTTCTCAGAAAAACTCGATCACTTTGTATTTTATAAGCCCAGGGATATTGTCAGCGGTGATTTTTACTGGGTAGCAGAGATCGGTCCCAAGATCATGATCATCTCGGCTGATTGCACCGGACATGGGGTCCCTGGTGCTTTTATGAGCATGCTCGGAGTGAGCTTTCTGAATGAGATTATCCTGAACAAGGGGATCATCCAGCCTGACCAGGTAATAAATTCCTTGCGGGAAGAGGTTATCCGTGCCCTTAAGCAAAAAGAATCCGACAGTGAAATAAAGGATGGTATGGATATCTGTGTTTGCCTGCTGGACCCGGATAAAAGATCCCTGCAATTCGCCGGCGCCCTTAGTCCCCTATGGATCCTGAGCAAAGGGGAGTTAACTGAGATCAAAGGAGATAAAATGCCTGTGGCCATCCATGAAACCATGAAACCCTTTACCAATCACTGGATAGATCTGAAACAGGGAGATACCTTTTATATTTTCTCTGATGGGTTTGTAGATCAGTTCGGTGGGCCAAACCAGAAGAAATACCTGAGCAAGAATTTCAAAATAACGCTTGGGGAGATACAGGCAAAACCCATGTATGATCAGGGAGCCGAACTGGACAGGATATTTGAAGAATGGAGAAAGGATGTTGAGCAGATCGATGATGTAACCGTGATCGGTGTGCGTGTCTGATCTGATTAATAACATTCCCACACGGTAGTAACTCCCAGGACAGTGACCGGGGGTGTGCTTTCTTTGTCAGCCAGCTCATCGTCACAATAGACAACACCCGGTGTCCTGCCGATCTCATTGCCATCCTGGTAGGTCACCTTGCTGCAGGATTTACAGTCGTCAAGCCCCCCGCAGGCAGTCAACAGGGTAGCAATCAACATTGAGACGAAAAAGCTTATCAGGGAGTTTCTTTTCATCATAACCATTTATATGTAAACTTAATAATTTTGTTGCGTTTTACAGCAGGAAAATCATGCTGCACTCATATGCCTGCGCCTGAATGCCCAGACCCCGATGATAAAATAGGCCAGGGTCAAAACCAGGATCATTGTCAGGTCAGGAATGGTTTCCCTCATCTCCTGCCCTTTGATCAGCACTTTGTTAAGTGCATCAACCGCCCAGGTAGGTGAAAGAATATCATTGATATGAAAAGTGATGCCTGCGAGGGTGAAAAGTTTGCCGCCACTTATGGGAAAGGCAGCACCCGTAAAGAACATGAGAATAAATAAAGGGAATGTGCCAATAATGGCCACATCCTTTATGGAACGGCAGATAGCAGCAACTATAAGGCTGAATGCTATCATTGACAGGCTGGTAAGAAAAGCCACCAGCATGATAAACCAGAAGGTCCCCGGCAGCAGGGTATATCCCAGGCAGACCGCAACCAGCATGGTCAGTAACAGGGATATAATGGCAATGATGATCTGGATCAGGGATATCCCGCCCAGGAATTCCAGGGCGGAAAGATTTGATATTTTCAGCCTTTCAAGGGTTTTTGCTTCAGGTTCCCTCACAATGGCAGCGGAAGCAGAAAAGATCATCATGATAACAGCCAGGATCATCATGCCGGGTACATATAACTCAAATTCTGTTCTTTGCCCGGAGTATCCAAGGGTAGTTTCTTTCCATGCTATGGGCAAAGATATCCCCGAGGCATCCCTGATAAACCGGTTGATCAGTTCTTCTGACCATACGGCAGCAATGATATACTGCATATCTGTTACATCCCCCACGAGCTCAAGTACCGTTCCCCTGGGGTCATCATATTCGGGGTTCAGCAGTTGAAGGGTTAATTTCCTGGGGATGATAACCATCACGTCAGCTTCTCCCTCCTGGAGCAAGTTAATACCTGCCAGCCGCTCATCCTGTTCAGCATAATGCAACATAGATGTCTCCTGATCCATTGATACCAGTTGCATGTAATAGATCAAGGAATCACCCAGGTTTATCGGCTGATCCATGAAAAATGATCCTTCATCGTGGTTTACCAGTATGATATTGAATTCCGGCGTTTCGGTTTCCACCATCATGTAGTACATGAAAACGAAGAAAGGGGCAAGGGAAATGGTTAACAGAAGGATCCAGTAATCCCTGATCTGTTCCCGGATACTTTTTAAGAATACAAAATACCATCTCATTGCCTGAGCCTCCTTCCTGTCAGGTGGATAAAAACATCTTCCAGGGTATTCTCCCGCATATTCATGCTGCTTACCTGAATTCCTTCCTGGTCTAAGATTTTGTATATCATGTGGATCTTGGGAACCAGATCCATGGCCTTAATGATCCATCTCTCTTCGGAAATTATAAGATCAAACTTATTCTCCCTTAATTTATTAGCTACTATATCAGATGATTTATCATTGGTTACCTGAACTCTAAGTTCAAGTACATCTCCTTTCCCGATCGACTTTTTTAAATGCTCTGGTGTATCAAGCTGCAAAAGCTTCCCCCTGTCAATGATGGCAACCCTGTCCGAGATCCTTTCCGCCTCATCCATATTATGGGTGGTAAATATGACGGTCTTTTCCTCTGATGTTTGCTGAATAAAATCCCTGACAATAATGCGGCTCTGTGGATCGAGACCGGCTTCAGGCTCGTCGAAAACAACAATTTCCGGTTCATGAATGATGGCCATGATGACATTCAGTCTCCTCTTCATGCCTCCGGAAAGGGTCGAGGCCAGTTTGTTCCTCTTTTCCCTGAGCCCTATCCTGTCAAGTAGCAGATCTGCCCTGTCCCTTGCTGTTTTTCCCGGAACATCATACATCCGTCCCATGAAAACCAGTTGCTCATAACATGTCAGCTTGTTCCAGAGTATGATTTCCTGTGGACAGATGCCCACCCTCAGGTGGTGAGACCGGATACCGGCATTGCTTATCCTTTCTCCGTTTATCAATACCTCACCGGAAGTGGGTCTTAACAGTCCGCACATCATC
>DAOUVF010000107.1 GCA_030667765.1 Bacteroides sp. | reverse complement strand
GAATGGAAAGATCATGAACTGCTGAGGGCGGATATCTATAATGTAAGTGATGAGATTCTGCCGGTCATACGGTTTAAGGATAAAGTCATTGACATAAAAGAGTATGAGGATGTAATACGAATTCATTAAGTATGACAAAGGCGTTAATTCTGATTTTGGTTTTCAGTTTCATTACTTCCAAATCTTCCCAGGCGGAAGGTCCAGCAATTTATGTTTTGGGAACTTTCCATTTAAGGCAGCATGATTTCGATAAGTATCCCCAGGACATCAATGAAGAAATAAGAAAAGTCGTCGAATACAGGCCTGATATCATTTGTGTCGAATGGATCAATAATGCAGAGAAGACTGACCTTTACCACAAGGATTATTCGGACAAGATCGAAGAAATTACTGGACTAGCAATTCAATGGCCTGCAGGACCAGTCCGTAATGGCTTCCCGGAGGATCCTCTTCAATTTTGATATCGCGCCAGTCCGTGGCAAAATTTCCCGAATAGCATAACCACATGTTTTTTCCATCTTTGCTGATGAATTTGGATGGGATATTCAAAAAGTAGCCCTGCTCCCCGAAATCTTTCATATAAACTACCAGTTTCCAGGGGCCGGTAATATTATCTGATTCAAGGATATAGGAGTTCATCTTCTCGACAGTTGGCCATCCATCGGTCACACACATGAGGTATTTTTTCAAAGGGGCATTGTATGTGATCGTAACACAGCCACAATTGTTGTTCCAGTCAATCAGGGGCCTGATGGAATCAAATTCGGCTGTCCACACAGGATGACCGCTGGCATCATGGCCTCCAAAGAACTCATATTTCGAAGGATCATTGATGTTTTCAATACTCGGTTTCACCCTTATCAGAAAGATCTGGTCACCGCTGATCCATGAAAGATTTGCAAACCTGGGCTTCTCGTCGGGGTATTCGGCCCCATGCCCGACCAGGTATGCATAACCATCTGGTGAATGTTCCATATTCTTGCCGAAATCCACAAAATGAGGAGCCCCGATCTTAACGGGATATCCCCACATTCCATTCTCGTCGAAAAGAGATTTTTCAGGGGTATGCGAGCTTTCCTCCCAGGTCCTTCCAAAATCGGTGGAGGTCCTGAAACCGACCAGGGGACCCAGCCAGGGCCAGTTGAACTTTTCCTTTCCGAAAGTAGTAGATCCAGCCGGAGCCAGGCAATAAGTACCATAATACCAGACCCCGTTATATACCAGTGATCCGCACGGATAACGGCCGCCGTAAGGGTGAGGTGGACTTGGTGATAATCCCAGGCTGTAGATGTGCAGGTTTGTCGGATCATCACCCTCGGCTACCGCCTGTCCGGTTACATAGGGATTCATATAGGATATGGACAATTCCCTGCTGCCGTCCAGCCTGGGTACGTCCCCGTCGGTAAAAGGTGAATACAGCTTATCATCGGATGCCCAGGAAAAATACCAGGTGTCGGCCACCTGGTAATCACTGCTTGTTCCTTTAAACAGAATACCGGTTATGTCTTTTGACTTTTCAAAAGGGCAATCCTCGGGAGTCTCTGACTTCCAGATAAATGGTTCATAGCTGATTACATTGTCCTTTTTCTGCGGATGTACATTGATTATCAAAATATTAGCAAAGATGAACGATACTAGGACCCTAAGTGGTTTTGTTTTGATACTCATGTTTTACTGGTTTCTTTTTACTTCAGCATGGGACCGATCACGATCTCACCCCATGCAAAGGGGGGGGTACTATGGGCCGGTCCTGCCCCCCAAGGATCCGTGTTCCCTATCCATCGTATTCCATTTGATGCATGTACCGAACCGCCGCTGGTATTCACACCGGGAGGAAAATGTTCTCCCTCATCCCTGTCATTAAAACCGGCAGCAAAGCCCAATCTTGACTCCGCGTCCGGTTCTGCAACCAGTCCGCCGCCATACTCACTCCATGGAATGAAAATTTCCTGGGCTTTGTAAAAATAATCGGTTTTTATGTTTTCGGCCTCCATACCAAGTTTTATTTTTGCTTCCTCAAAAGTATAATATCTGGCTGCCATATCCCATGGATCAGGTTTGGAGCGGACAAATCCGGTCGGCCTTTCTTTCTCTGTCCCGCAGGCAATCTGGTATTGCTTTGTAGTGGCAGTTAGGCCAAATCCCCGTGTAAAAAATAAATCAATATTATTCGTATCGCTGATTTCTTCCACACAGCGGCTGTCCATCAGCATATCCACCGCATCGAAATTCAGGTAAAACTGCTCATTCTCTGTGCCTGTCAGTTCATTCGGCCAGGCAACATCATTATCGTCGTTAACCACGAACAGCAGATAAATCCCATCAGCTCCGTAAGCTGATTTTACAATCATGTTGCAGTCATGCGTAAGGACAAAATTAAACGCAGATCCTGCTCTGGCATTTTTCCTTGCACTTAGCCGGATATGATCATGGTCATCATCTATCATGTTCCAGAATCCGGAAACCTTATTGTCACCGGAAGAAAATTGTCTCTCCTGCTCAGGCGTCAGCCCATAGGAAACCAACACAGAGTCTAAGGGATCTGGAACGGTGGATGAAAATGTTTTCCCGGCATTTTTTGAGCCTGCATTGGTTTTTTCTCCTTCAAACAATGGCTCATTTAGCTTGACTATCCATTCCAGTTCGGGATCCCTGACAAAGAAGTGTAATGGAGGGCAGGTTCTTTGTTGTCCGGTTTTATCAGTAGCCAATGCAGTCAGGCAATAGACCTGGCTTGAAGGCTGCAGTATGGTTTTGATCGTGGCTGGGGCAGGTGAATTTACTTCACCAAGCTTCTGGGCACCATTAAAAAATTCGATCTTCTCCCAGCCGTCGAAATCCTCTGTTTCACAGGTTACGGTGATCTCTTCTCCCGGACCGGCTACCGGTCCCCCGAGACTGAACATGGTTCCTGGGTCGGTATGTGGATTATAAGTACGGTCAAATTCCTTTACCTTAAGGGATAGGGGGTTGTGATGGGTGGCAAGGCTCCGGTAGACATATGCCATGTCTTTGTTCAATACCCAGCCGGCCTTCTGCTTATCACCCTTGTATTTGTCGTAACTATCCACATAGGTAAGGCCGCTGTCCCAGCTCTCATGATCAACAAGCCAGCCAGATTTCTCTTCTAATTCGATCAGCGCTACCTGTCCCTTTGTGGGATCACCGGATCCCGGGTAACGGGCAGCAACGGCCTGTTCTACCAGCTTCATGTAAATATCAAAAGAAGCACCATCTTCATGTCCCTTCAGTTCAAGGGCCCAGCTCCATAGGGCTTTTTTTTCTCTGGCGGAAGCCATCATTTCTTCGGTTCTGTTGATGCCACGCTCTCCTATCAAAGCATCGAATTTTCCTATTATGAAAACACCCGGGACCCTTAAGGCCCCTTCAACCGGGATACGGGGTGACCCTCCGGCTGAGACGTTTGCTACAAAACATATGGCACGTTCCGGGGCATAATTGACAAAACCATAAGTTGCAGCTCCTCCATTAGAACTGCCATATATGACAAACGGCAGGTTTGCAATTTCCGGATGGTGCCCTAGTCTGGCAAATTCATTCAGGGCATGGAAAAATACAGCTGCACCCTCTGAATAAACCCTCCTTCCCGGGAAGTTATGGAGCCCTGCTACGGCAAATCCCAGCCTCATGGCCAGAGCGCGTACATTTTCATCACGGGCAAAGTTCCGGCTGTCACCGCTTCCGCCTCCATGGCCGGAGATAAAAACCCCTTTAATGGGATTAGTATTGGGAGGAACCCAAAGTTTGATCATTTTAACTCCCTGGGCATCCCTGAAGTCATAGTAATGTCCATCCCAGGCCACCTGGTCACCATTTTTAATAATGCTTATCTGGGCAGATAAATTCGCAAGCATGAAGAATGGAACCAGGGGCAGCAGAATTTTAAGTTTCATGTTAATGGATTTAATGTGATGCGATTTTGTACCGATTATCAAATTTCAAGAAGATTTTGGAACAAAACAGTTGCAATATTCTCAGATTGGTTCAATCAGTTATTAAATCGCTGCCAGGAGTTCAAGATATTTGTGTATTTAATTTTAATTTTACCTGAAAGCATATAATATTCAGCATGGGAAAAGGATATTTTAGTGTACCGGTTACACCCAGCTGGGAGAGCCTCATGGATTGTATTGAAAGGAAGGGAACTCCTACAAGGGTTCATCATATTGAACTCTACCTGGATGATGAAATAAAAGAAATCATTTGTGACAGGTTTGGTTTGCAGGAAGGGATCAGGGATCATGATCTTTTCTTCGATCTTGAGAGGGAGATCAGGATTCAAAGATTCCTGGGATATGATTATGTACGCTGCGGACTGGATGATTTTGATATGCCATTGGACAGATTATCAGTTGAGGATACGGCAGAGATTGAGAGGGTAGGGGGACGTGAATTTATCAACGAAAAAAAGGGTCCCATTACCACTTGGGAGGAATTTGAGAAATACCCATGGCCTGATCCCCTAGCTTGCAGAAGTACCCATCTGGAATGGTATGAGAAGAACCTGCCGGATGATATGTGTTTAATAGGGAGTGGGGGATTTGCACATTTCGCTGAGTATCTGAGCTGGCTGATGGGATATGAGACGCTTTGCTATGCACTGTACGAGAACCGTGAACTGGTGGAGGCCATCAGCAAGAAACTGGAGGATATCTATGAGGTTGTCATCAGGCGGCTCCTGGAGTTTGACCGGGTTAAGATCATCTGGGGTTCTGATGATATGGGATTCAAGGGAGGACCCTTGATCAGTCCCGATGACCTCAGGGAGTTTGTACTTCCCGGACATAAACTGATGGCCGGATTGTCCCATCAGGCGGGCAGACCATAACTGCTGCATTCCTGCGGTGATCTTGATCTGATTATGGAGGATCTGATCGAAGAGGTGGGGATAGATGCCAGGCATTCATTTGAAGATACCATTGAGGATGTGGTGACAGCGAATAAAAGGTTCGGGGACCGGATCACAATGTTGGGCGGAATAGATGTTGATTTTTTATGCAGGAGCAATGAACAGGAAATCCGGAGCAGGGTAAGACAGACCCTCGATGATTGCATGCCGGGCGGAGGGTATTGCCTTGGATCAGGGAACTCGATAGCAAATTACATCCCTGTTGACAATTACCTGGTCATGCTGGATGAGGGCAGGAGATATGTTGCGATTAAATAGCACAAAATAGAATAAACTGAATAATCATGTTAAAAAACAAGCGCAGATCATTTTTAAAGGCAGGAATCATAGGCTCTGTATATATGGCATTACCAGAGCATTTACTTGGATACAATTATAATAATAGGAAAGTGAATAATGAGCCATTAAGATCGGCGGAAGAATTACGACCGGGTGAAATAATTGAAGCCATTCAAAAGGGCCCTTATGCATTTATCCCGGTTTCCCCGATGTTTGAATGGCATTCTTTTCACCTGCCGATGGGAACAGACGCCCTGATCACGGAGGAATTAGCGCGTCAGGCAGTTTCACGAATAGGTGGTATCTGGTTCAGGCCTTTATCATTTGGACTTGATGCATGGAGAACAAATGAGGAAAAGGAGAAGTGGGGATTCAGACATGACGAGGAAGTGTACGGGATGAATTTCCCGGATCTCCCTTTAAAAAGTGAATATTGTAACAGGGAAGAAATGGTACTTGCCGTTAAAAACAGACTCAATGCTATCTCAGGTTGTGGCGTTAAACATGCCATCCTGATGAATCACCATGGCGGAAAGGGACAGCGTGAATTAATTGAAGATCTTGCAGCAGAAAGCTCAAACCGGGAAATGAAAGTACATACCATCAAAACATACCAGTTCAATGATCTCAGTGAAGAAGATGGTTTCCATGGTGTGGGCGGCCATGCGGGTTACAGCGAAACCCTCTGGCTCATGGCCTTTCGACCTGAATTGGTAGATCTGTCGCAGCAAAAGGAGGGTGAACTGTCGGTCCGGCAGACCGGGATCCTGCATAACAATCCACGAATAGAACCCAAATGGAATCCCAGGAATGTCAATAAAAAAGTTGCCGAGAATCTAAGGCAGAGGGTGATCGATAATTTCATCGAGTACATCGGCCACTTGTAACAGGATATGTCAACTCACCAATCCTACCCTTGTAAGCTGGGCCTCAATTTTTCCGACTGGGTGTGGGATACTTGCTGTTATTTCGTTCAACCTGCCCAGGTGCGGTTCAATTCAATATCTCACACAGATACTTATTGATCCGTTTTTAAAGGATCTTTTGAATCTTCATAAAACTGTCTCTGCAGTTCAAGGGTTTTCCGGTCTGATTTTACTGACCTGATCATCTCCACCAGCTGGCCAACTTTATTTTCCATAATCAGTTTTCCCATCTCTGCAGTGCCATAGCTCCCGTCACCGGCATAATGATTGGGAAATTGTGCATACCACCATATTGCTGTGTAAGCAAATGATAACGATTCCAATCGTTGCTGATCTTTTCCTGACTGGCTGTTTGCCTTGTCAAGATGAACAAGGTCGGGACGATGGGCCAGCATCTGTGAAGTTTCAGTCTCCCCGGCATGCCCATCCCAATCTGTCTGCCTCATCCGGTTCAGCTTATCCTCGTATTCCTCAGAATCCACAGGCCTGAAAAGGAAAACGGCATAGTCTTTCTGTTTTTCGAGCTGCATCTGGCAGAAGTAAGGCAACAAGGAATTATTACCCCCATGGCCGCTTACCAGTATGATCTTTTCAATTCCATTTCTGTGTATCTCATCGCAGGTTTCTTGCAGGACTGCCAGGACAGTCTGCGGACTGTATGCCACCGTACCGGGTTGTTGCATTGCTTCATAGATCTGCCCGAAATAAAACGGTGGGAATATAATTGTGAACTCAGCTTCTGCTGCTCTTATAGCAACCTCCCTGACATCGATCAGGTCAGTTCCCAATGGCATATGAGGTCCGTGTTTTTCGATTATCCCAAGCGGAATAACACAGGTTCTGGCTGATTTTTCCACTGCGGTTATGAAGTCTGGAGAAGTAAGTTCTTCCCATTTAACCGGCATATCCTGCTTGCCGGATTCTATCCCCTGAGCCATTATTGCAGAAGGAATAAGCAAAAAGGTCCATAAAATTAGTTTTTTCATAAGCTACAGATTTAATATTATTTCAAGGTATACTAAATTATGTAAAATTACTCATAATGCCCGGGCACTCATTCCGGTTGATTGTCTGGAGAGCCTGAGCGTTGATAATATATAGAACTAATTTGCGAACAAGACCACAGATACAGTTTATTAATTGCCCTAATTTTGTAACAATGCGATCCCCGGTTGAAATATGTTCAAATGATGAGTGAAATCGGCAGACATAAAAAGTACTATAAAAAGATACGAATTCCTTTTCGGCTGGCCTTTATCATGATGGGACTGGCATCCACTGCCTGGTTCCTCATCCGGGTGATCCCCAAACCCAGCCGGGCAGCCTATCCCTGTATGAGAGCCGCGGCGCCCTTTATGTCGGGTTTTGTACTGTACCTTCTCGGTGCATCGGCTTCCATCGTTTCCTTTAAATATGCAAGGGATAAAATCCGCAATGCGAAATACCTGCCGGCCGGAGTTCTGTTTTTAAGTGGAATTATAGCGGGTACTTTGGTCGTCATCAGGCCTGATAAAACGGCATCTGCCTGGTCTGTCACCGCAACGGTCGTCCATACCTCAAATGAACCGGTGGGAGAGGGGAAAGGGATTTATCCAGGAAGGGTGGTATGGGCCTGGGATCCATTTGCCACGAATGAGTATTGTAATGGAAACACCAATGGTGATGGTATATATGATGAGAATGATAATGCCTATTTCCTGCCGGCAAACAATGACCAGGGAAGAATCGACATAATGTTATCCGATGGCCTGAAACAATTATCCGGGCAATCCACTGACAGCCTTGCATGGGATGCGATCTTCAGGCATTTTAACAGGGTGGAAAAGAAAAAATCTGACCTAGGGTATACAGACGGTGAGATCATTCATATCAAGATCAATGCCGGATCTACCTGGGGCAGTCCATCAGATGTCTCTAAAAACCAGTTCTGGGGTATGTATTCATTGGACCTGGAAAAGATTGAAGCTTCCTGGGCAGGCCGGCCGGACATTACTGAAACCAATCCACATGTGGTGCTGGCTTTATTGCGGCAATTGGTTAATTTTTATGGTATACCACAGGATAAGATCTATTTGGGTGACCCCATGAAAAATATTTACAAGCATTGTTACGAGCTCTGGTATAATGAATTTCCCGGGATAAATTACCTGGGGAATGATCAGATATCAGATTATGCAGGCCTGGATCTGCAGAGGCTTGGAAGGACCCCAGTGGAGTTAAGCTCCGAAGATGTTATTTTTTACTCCGACAAAGGTGCGGTTATGACCGGAGCGATAAGGGACAAGGTGTATACGGTCACCCAGGATGCAGACTACATGATCAATGTACCGGCTTTAAAGGCACACGCCCTGGCCGGGATAACCCTGTCTGCCAAGAATCATTTCGGTACTCACACCAGAAATACCGCCGAGCACCTTCACGGTGGACTTGTACCG
>DAOUVF010000429.1 GCA_030667765.1 Bacteroides sp. | reverse complement strand
TCCTTCATTGAAACAGAAACCCAAGGTGCCAGACACCCCTTCCTGGTTCGAGGAAGCCCTGGATAAAAATCCTGCTGCCAGGAGCCATTTTTACAAGCTGGCCCCATCCCATAGACGAAATTATATCGGATGGATCATGGATGCCAAACAGGTAGAAACCAAATTACGCAGACTGGGTGAAGCCATTAACATGCTGTCAAAAGGTGAGAAACTGGGGATGAAATAGTTATTTTGGGATCAACCTGTTTTGAAACTCAGCTATTAAGTTTCCATTTTTTTACTAATTTCAGAGCGGAATCCACATAATACAAGCTATGGGAAACAGTTCAGAAACCCTCAACGAACAGCAGAAATCCTGGAATTTTCTTGCAACTCTGTTTTATGTCGCATGTCTTGTTGGACTTGCCTACCTCTTCCGGATCAATGGAATCACCAGTGAAGATTTCAGGCTCGGGGATATCGCGTTGCTGTCCGTTGCGACATACCGGCTTACCAGGATACTGGTTTTTGATAAAATCTTTAAGTTTTTTCGGGATTTTTTAAAATCAAGAGAAAAGCTTTATGTTTTCTATGTGATCAAGGAGATCATTACCTGTCCCTGGTGTGCCGGTGTCTGGGTGGCCCTCATCATGACGGCCATGTATTATCTTGTCCCTTTTGGCGATATATTCACCATCCTGCTGACGATTGCAGGGATCGCATCCTTCATAACCGTCTCGGTAAATTTCATAGGATTATCGACCGAAGAAAAACAACATAAGGTAAAGGAACTCAAGCAGGAATCTGACTATTCAAAACCCTGACATTTAATAGAGCTTCCCCTCATACCAGATCTTGATCGTATTTACCCCCTCGTTAAAAATGATGACGTTCATGACCATATCCAGGTCATTCACCATCTCATAAGAAACATGAACGGGCTGGCAGCGGACATTGGCCTTAATTCTGTTATTGATATCTATATAAGCCACGGACTTTTCTGATATTTTGTAGAGCCTGGGGATATACCTTTCGATCTCAATAACACTCCCGTTGCACCAGGTTTTCAGAAAAGTTTGATCCTCAAAAACCAGTGTACTGTCCTTCAGGATATATTTATCCGGTGGAAAGGTATAGATGGTGACCAGTTCTCCATTCTCAAATATTTTGAAATCACCTTCCTGGGTTACATAAGCCATCATTTCATCCCCCATTTGAAATGAGATCGGTTTAAATGCCTCGAGTTCATAGAATTCTCCCTTGTAGAAGACCATAAATGCGTTTGTAACCAGGTTCATAAACCCGACGATGTCACGGCCGGCCTTGTAAATGGTCTCCTGGACATTGTGATCAACAATGATCACTTCCCCTTTGTAATATATCTTAAACTTATTATCAAAGGTAGTTATGTATGCAAGGATGTTATCCCCGGATCTATAGGACCTGATTGGCCATTCCATCAGTCCATCCTCAATGACCCGGGTCCGCCCGTTATGATATACCTTTAATTGTTGTTGCACCTCATCGTAAAAGGTGATCAGGCTATCTTCCACAATATATCCATTGGTATTGCTGCATAGCATTTTGACCTCTCCATCATCAAATACCTTGAGCACACTGTTGATAGAATACCCCATCAGGTAATCGGTCACAAGATATTCGGTGGGGCGAGTCCTTTCCAGTAACCTGGCCGAACCATTGTGATATACCATGAGATCACCATGATAATTTACATACCCGACGCAATTCCCCCCCACCTGAAAGGAGGTAAGCTTAAAGCTTTCAAGCTGCTTCGTTTCACCATGGTCAAATACGAAGAACCTGTCCCTGAAATCAAGGTAGGCAGCCAGGTGCTGTGCCGGCAGGTCCCAGGCTAACATCATCAAAAGGGTAAACAGGAAAAATATATTTTTCATTGTAGTGCTTTATTAGTATAAATATATGCATATTCTATCAATGCAACGATTCCGTTGGTAAATTAGTCTATACCAACATTATTACTAATATTGATTTTTTTATATTTTTAGGCATTCTGTTGTCCACTGCTTATGTCCCAAAAGAAATCCAAACCGATTTTGCCTGCTGATCTTCTGATCCAGTCGTACCTGGATCTTTTAGAAGAGAGTATCTCACTGTATAACCTGGATGGAATTGTTGAATATTGCAATCCTGCTCATGAGAAGATGTTCGGTTACACTGCTGATGAGCTAATTGGACTAGCCTATCAAGACCTGCCGTACCTTTCCCTGGAATTTGCCAAGATCGCCGGCCGTCTGCTGGAAAAAATCAAATCAGACGGAAAATTGGAAGCCGTTGAAACTCAATTAAAAAGAAAAGACAACACAAATATCTGGGTGGAGACTAAGGTTACCCTTCTCAGGAAAGATAATAAACCCTTCGCCATTCAAACCGTGTCAAGAGACATCACCGAACGCATTGAAGCGGAACAGGATGTTCTTAAAGGCGCAACGAATATAAAGCAGCTGCTTGATGGTCTATCTGATCCCTTACTGATACATATGATACCGGATAAGGGTCCCGGGACAATCCTGGAGTGCAATAAGAGTGCATCTGAGTTCCTGGGTTATTCCATGGCGGAAATACTTGGCATGAGCATAGCCGATTTCAGTGCCCCGGGTGAAACAGGGCCGGGAGGTCAACTTATTCAACAGCTGATGAGCGGTAAATCAGCATTGTTTGAACAAGATCTCAAATGCAAGGATGGCAGTTTGAAAGCAGTGGAAGTGCACAACCAGATCATTGATTACAAAGGCGCGAAAGCCATCATGTCCATTATCAGGGATATCAGCCAGCGTAAGGCAGAACAGGAAGAATTGAAAATGCACCTGATGTTTGAGCAGATCGTATCAAAGATCAGCAGTCGCTTCCTCAATATGCCTGATGACCAGATTGATATGGGTATAGAACATACCCTGCAGGAGGTAAGTGAATTCATTGGTGCCACGCGCGGTGCAACGTACCTGATCACAGACGAGGGTAAAACCTTGTCTATATCGCATGAATGGTGTTATGATCCCGCCTTTTCCCAGATTGAAACTATACAGAACCTGCCTGTAGAAATGTTC
>DAOUVF010000262.1 GCA_030667765.1 Bacteroides sp. | reverse complement strand
TATTAACAATGGTTTGAAAACCAAACTGGAAAAAATCCGTTAAACTAGGATATCCATTAAACAACAGCTATTGGCAGAGCAAAAGGTAAAAGGTAAAAAGCAGCTGTTTGATGAAAAGCATTTGCTCTATACCCTCATCGATAATATGCCGGACTTTATCTACATAAAGGACACGGATAGCCATTTTATCGTTGCCAATCAGAAACTTATTGATGTCCACAACCTGAAGTCCAGGGATCAGCTGATTGGAAAATCTGACCATGATTTTTACCCCAGGGAGCTAGCGGACAAGTATCACTCGAATGAACAGGCCATCATCCGTACCGGAAAACCATTGATCAACCACGAGGAAAGGAGCCTGGATGAGGAGGGAAACGAGATCTATCTGTCAACCACCAAGATCCCATTACACGATACAGATGGAAAGATCATAGGTATCGTTGGTATTGGGAGGGACATTACAGACAAGAGAAGGGCCGAAGAAAAACTGCTGGACGATGCAGACCAGCTTCAGCAGATAAATGCCCTGCTGGAAGAAAAGCAGGAGGAAGTCCAGCAGCAGGCAGAGGAACTATCTGCCCAGGCTGATAACCTGCGCCTGATAAACCAGGAACTGGAAAAACTTTCAGCTGCAGTCAGTGAAACTGATAATGTTGTCATCATCCTGGATGAAGATGGAAACTTCGAATGGGTCAACAACAGTTTTACCATGGTGTATGGATATACGCTGGACCAGTTTATTCAAGAGAGAGGAAAAAATATGCTGGAGGGAAGTCATCATCCAGAAATAAAGGACATCCTTGCCAAATGCCGTGATTCAGGGAAAACCGTCAGATATCAGACAGAGACCATGGATAAAGATGGCAATGTCATCTGGACACAGTCAACCCTCACACCGGTATTGAATTCCGAAAAGCAGATCATCCGTTTCGTAGCTGTCGACACTGATATCACGGCTGTAAAGAAGGCCCAGGATATGGTCAATACCCAGAAAGCTGAGATCGAGTTGCAGCGTGACCAACTGGAAAAAGCAAATATCACAAAGGATAAATTCTTCTCCATCATTGCTCATGACCTGAAGAATCCCTTCCATTCAATCATGGGTTTCACAGACCTGCTGATTAAAAACTACAATGATTTTGAAGATACCAAGAAGAAGGAATTCCTGGGACTGATCAATGAATCCTCCCAATATGCAAACAATCTGCTGGATAATCTTCTGTACTGGTCACGGACCCAGACAGACAGGATTAAGTACGGCCCCATTAAGTTTGACCTGCATTCCCTGGTCAATGAAATCCAGCATATGCTGCATGGAAATGCCGAAAAAAAACAACTCGCACTGTTAAACCTTGTACCCGAGGCATCCTATGTTTATGCTGACAAGAACATGATCCACACCGTCTTGCGCAACCTGGTCAGCAATTCCATCAAATTCACACCCGCAGAAGGAACCATTTCAGTTGAAGCAGTTCCTGAAGAGGATTTTATTCACGTGAACGTGAAGGATAACGGTGTTGGTATCCCCCTGGATAAACACGGCAAATTGTTCAGTTTTGGAGAGTTCCATTCGACTTCCGGGACCGCGGGAGAGCCGGGTACCGGGCTGGGACTGATCATCTGTTTCGAATTCGTTAAAAAACATGGCCGTGAGCTCAGCTTTTCGTCAGAATCAGGGAAAGGAACAACCTTTACCTTCATCCTGCCCGGCCAGGAACCATCTATAACCGTCTGACACTGAAAACAAGCCTTTCTTCCACCTCCTTTCAATCCCCTCTTTGCAAAAATTCTTTTATTTCTTACTTTTATTCCCTCCCAGCGGAAGTCACTACATTTACCTATCGTGCTCAAATAAGAAATTATGCTATTACTAGGATATGATATTGGAAGTTCCTCAGTGAAGGCCAGCATCATTGATGCAGAAACGGCTTCGGTTATCGCATCAGCCTACCAGCCCAAACAGGAAATGCTCATCAATGCCCCGAAGACCGGTTGGGCAGAACAGGACCCTGAGTCCTGGTGGGAAAATCTGAAACTGGCTACCGGCGATATCCTTGATCAGTCAGGAAGCCATCCTGACCAGATTGGAGCCATTGGCATATCTTATCAGATGCATGGCCTCGTGATCGTTGACAAAGACTACAATGTACTCAGGCCTTCCATTATCTGGTGTGACAGCAGGGCCGTCGAAATTGGTGACAAAGCCTTCGATGAACTTGGCAACCAGCGTTGTCTGAGCAGTCTGTTGAATTCGCCAGGGAATTTTACCGCATCGAAACTCAGATGGGTACGGGAGAATGAGCCTGAAATATATGAGAAGATCCATAAGATCATGCTCCCGGGAGATTACATTGCCTTCCGGATGACAGGAATGGCCATGACCACTATTTCAGGTTTATCAGAAGGCATATTCTGGAATTTCGAGGAAAGCAAACTCGGAGATTTTTTACTCGATCACTATGGGATCATCGAGGACCTGATCCCCGATATTGTCCCAACATTCTCAGAACAGGGAAAGCTTGGACCTGGTGTAGCAGCAGAATTGGGACTTAAATCAGGTATCCCGGTAACTTACAGGGCAGGGGATCAGCCAAACAATGCCTTTTCCCTGAATGTATTGAATCCCGGAGAAATTGCTGCCACTGCAGGGACATCCGGGGTGGTTTATGGGGTAAGTGATGAGATTACCTATGATCCTGAATCAAGGGTCAATACATTCGCCCATGTAAACCATGAAAAAAGCAGGCCAAGGCTGGGCGTACTACTCTGCATTAACGGCACAGGCATTTTGTATAGCTGGCTCAAACGAAATCTTGGACCCGCGGGGATTGATTACGACCAACTGAATAAAATGGCCGGAGATATACCTGCAGGAGCGAAAGGCTTGACTATTCTACCTTTCGGAAATGGAGCTGAACGCATGCTGAACAATAAGGATCTGGGCTGTACCATTGCCAACCTGAATTTCAATATCCATTCAGATGCCCACATAATAAGGGCTGCTCAGGAAGGAATTGTTTTTGCTTTCCATTATGGGATGGAGATCATGAAAAACACAGGTATCCAACCCGCTGTAATCCGGGCCGGTCATGCCAATATGTTCCTCAGTCCGGTATTCCGGGAATCCCTGGCCGGATTGACAGGTGCAGTCATTGAACTTTATGACACCGATGGAGCCCAGGGTGCCGCCATAGGCGCAGGTGTTGGCTGCGGACATTACCCTGGTTTTAAAAGCGCATTCAGCAACCTGAAAAAGATCAAAGTGATAGAACCAGATCCAGCTATACACGAACCCTGTCAGGAAGCATACCAAACCTGGCAATCAGAATTACTGAGAAGATTGGCGTAGCCATAATTTAATCATATAACCATGGAATATTTAACCGGAGATAAGGAATTCTTCCCAGGCATTGGGAAAATCAAATTTGAAGGAAAAGAATCAAAGAATCCCCTGGCCTTTAAATACTACGATGAAAACCAGGAAGTTGGAGGTAAAAGCTTAAAGGACCATTTCCGCTTCGCCGTTGCTTACTGGCATACCCTGACAGGTACTGGTGGTGACCCGTTTGGTCCAGGAACAAAGGATTTTCCCTGGGCACAACAGTCAGATCCTATCCTGAATGCCAAAGAGAAGATGGATGCAGCCTTCGAATTCATATCAAAAATGGGCATCCCCTTCTACTGTTTCCATGATTATGACATTGTGAGTGAAGCCAATTCCATTCCGGAATCTGAAAAACGCCTGCAAGCCATGGTGGATTATGCCAAAGCCAAACAGGCCGCATCCGGAATTAAGCTTCTCTGGGGCACCGCCAACCTGTTTTCTCACAAAAGATATATGAACGGTGCTGCAACCAATCCGGATTTCTCTGTGATCCCCTGGGCGGGCACCCAGGTTAAAAATGCCCTGGATGCAACCATCGAACTTGGTGGATCCAACTATGTTTTCTGGGGTGGAAGAGAAGGCTATATGAGTCTCTTGAATACAGATATGAAGCGTGAGCTTGACCATTTGGCCCGATTCCTGACCATGGCAAGAGATTATGCCAGGAAACAGGGATTCAAGGGGACCTTCCTGATAGAACCCAAGCCCATGGAGCCAACCAAGCACCAATATGATTTTGACGCTGCCACTGTGATCGGTTTCCTGAATAAATATGGCCTTGCGGGAGATTTCCAGCTGAATATCGAGGTGAATCATGCAACCCTGGCCGGACATACATTCCAGCACGATCTGCAGGTCGCCGCGGATGCCAGGCTGCTTGGCAGCATTGACGCCAACCGGGGAGATTATCAGAACGGCTGGGATACAGACCAGTTCCCGATCAACATCTACGAGCTTGTGGAATCCATGCTGGTCATTCTCGATATGGGTGGATTCAAGACCGGTGGTGTGAATTTCGATGCCAAAACCCGTAGGAATTCCACAGACCTGGATGACATTTTTATAGCCCACATTGCAGCCATGGACACATTTGCACGTGCCCTGATCATTGCCGACAAGGTCAGGACTGATTCGGATTTTCTGAAGATGCGCAAGGAAAGATATGCATCATTTGACAGCGGTGATGGCGCTAACTTTGAGGATGGAAAAATGACCCTGGAGGATTTACGGGACCTGGCCATAAAAATGGGTGAACCAAAGCAAATCAGCGGCAAGCAGGAACTCTACGAATCCATCATCAATCAGTACATCTAGGTTTGGAACCTTTTTGGTAGGAAAATGTTAATTTTTTTACCTTAACCACTGGTATCCAGACAATTGACATAAGGTAAGTTTGGAACTAATATTACTATACGGGTAATATTAGTTCCAAACCTTATAGATGAATTTCAGGCTG
>DAOUVF010000076.1 GCA_030667765.1 Bacteroides sp. | reverse complement strand
TCTGATAATTCTTCAGTATCACGGTATGATTGTCCCCCTGCTTCCCAAGTGCCTGTGCAGAAAAAAGCCGGTAATCCTTTTTGCCTATTAATAATTTGATGGTATGATAGCTTTTATTCAGGTCATTGGGAAACAGATCTATCTCATAGTATTCCTTTCCTTCATAAGAGATCTCGCGGGTCATCCGGTATTTAAAGTCTTCCTGGTAGAAAGTAAACAGGTCAGAGGGATTTGAGAGAAAGAATTCATCATCTGCATTATTTTCTTCAGGGTCGCTGATATATACTTCATTGACCGATTCCATGTGATTCCACATGGTTTTTCCATCACAAAATACCTCTGATTCACCAACTGAGAGCCTGAACTTATCCTGCTGAAGGACCAGGGTACCGCTCTCGGTATTATGTTGATTTTCCTGCAGGGATTCATAGGTATAATCAAAGTTGACTTTTACAGGGTAATCTGCCTGGGCCTGGCTTGCCAGCTTGTCAAGGATCTTCCTGGCAGCCGGATCCAGGCCTGCCTGGGACAGTTCCTGCTGGGCCGGCAACAGCTGCCCTGCGGCGAGGCTGAGTGCTATGAAGATAATTTTTTTCATATGCTTAAAGGGTTCTCGGGATCATTGTCCAATAACCGTTCCAAACTTATAAGGTCTTTGATCAGTACCTGGCGTGCCTTACTGCCTTCATAGGGACCGACAATGCCCACAGATTCAAGCTGGTCAATGATTCTCCCTGCCCTGTTGTACCCAATGGAGAACTTCCGCTGGATCAGTGAGGTGGATCCCTGTTGAAATTCAACAACCAGCCTTGCGGCCTTTTCAAAAAGATCATCTTTATCATCCGGATTGAATCCATTCAGATCAGTCTTACTTTCATCGATATACTCAGGCAGGAGGTGGGCTTCGGGGTAGGATTGCTGTGCGCTGATATGTTCGGTGATCCTTTCAATTTCGGAGATGTCGATAAATGCACACTGAAGGCGGACCATATCGCTTCCAACAGAGATCAACATATCTCCCCGGCCAACCAGCTGGTTGGCACCAGGACTGTCGAGGATGGTCCTTGAATCCATCATGGAAGTGAGCTTGAAGGCAATCCGTACAGGGAAATTGGCCTTGATGGAGCCCGTGATGATATTTGTACTGGGACGCTGGGTGGCAATGATCAGATGTATCCCAACGGCTCTTGCCAGCTGGGCAAGACGAGCCAGCGGCATCTCAATTTCACGGCCTGCCGTCATGATAAGGTCGGCAAACTCATCCACGATGACCACTATATAGGGTAGATACCGGTGGCCTTCTCTGGGATTCAGTTTCCGGGCAATGAATTTTTCATTGTATTCCTTGATGATCCTTACCTTGCCGCTTTTCAACAGGTTATATCGGTCGTCCATTTCAATGGTCAGGGAATTAAGGGTCCGGATTACTTCCTGTGTATCATTGATAATGGGCTCCTCCGAATCAGGCAGTTTGGCCAGGAAATGCTTTTCAATATGATTGTACAGGGTCAGTTCGACCTTTTTCGGATCGATCATCACAAATTTCAGCTGGGCCGGGTGTTTCTTATAGAGCAAGGAAGCAATGATGGCGTTCAATCCAACGGATTTCCCCTGTCCCGTTGCCCCGGCTATCAGCAGGTGGGGCATTTTTGTCAGTTCTACAACATAGGTTTCATTGGAAATGGTCTTCCCCAGGCCAATGGCCAGTTCAAATTTCGATTCCTGGAACTTCTTTGAGGCAATTATGGACCGCATGGAGACAATCTCCGGTTTTCGGTTTGGGACCTCTATTCCAATGGTCCCCCGGCCAGGTATGGGAGCAATGATCCTGATACCCAGGGCTGACAGGCTCAGGGCGATGTCATCTTCCAGGTTTTTGATCTTGGATATCCGGATACCTGGGGCAGGAACGATTTCATAAAGGGTTACTGTGGGACCAATAGTTGCCTTGATCTTGTCTATCTGGATCTTATAATTTCCCAGTGTCTCGACGATACGGTTTTTATTGCTGATCAGTTCTTCGTTGCTGACCGTGGTATCTACAGACTTGTACTCTTCCAGCAGTTCAATTGAAGGAAGCCGGTAATTTGAAAGATCAAGTGTCGGATCATAGTCCTCCAGCTCCAAGGCTGTATTGGAATCGACCATCTCTCCATTCTGCTTCTTTTCAACCGTCATCTCTATCCCGTTGTCATCCTGGACTTTACCTGTCTCATCATTTCTGGTTTCATCAGTTCCTGTCTCATCAGTTCCGGTTCCATCCTCGCCAATCCCGGAATCGCCAAACCCGGTCCTGCGGGTTTTAAACCGGAGGCTTTCATCTGTCTTACCAACATCAGCTTCGTCGTCCATTTCTCCCTCATCTTCACCTTCATTTGGTGTTATTTCATCCTGGTCGGTTATCCAGGTATCTTCCCCCGCAGAGGTTTCACCCTTTTTAATCAGGCTCAGTATCTTTTCCAGGGTACTGTCGAATGAGAACAGTGCAAATGCAAGTATCAGGATGGACAGCAGGAATATCGTGCCCACTTTCCCGAGTATGGATGAGAACCACTCACTCAGGAAGTAACCATGGCCACCTCCCGGTCCGCTCCCCAGGAAGCCACCTGCATCACCGAACATGAAAGACAGGATAATGGACAGCAGGATGGTACCCACCAGTAAAATACGGGTTGTTTTCCCCAGTGGCATGGTGCGGATATTGATGAGACGTAAGCCGGTAATCAACAAAATGAAGGGAAGGACCGCAGAAGCGATACCGAACCAGTGATTAATGAATTTATTGGCAAGGAAAGCGCCAAATTTTCCAGCCCAGTTATCTACCATCACCTCGGGACCGGAAAAAACACGTGACCACTCAAAGCTCTGATCGGTCTTCCAGGTAAAAAAATAAGAAATGAAGGCCAGGTAGAGGTACAGTGAGAAAAGGACAAGGAATATTCCCAATGTCAGTTTAAATCTTTCATCACTCAGGAAACTGAAATATTTCTTTCTCTTTCTGTTTCTCTTTTTCTTTGCCATTTTATTCCAGGAAGAAGGGTGGTCAATCTAGCAGTGCATTCAATATGGTTTCTATCTCAAGCTTTGAAACCTGCGTGTAATTCTTTGGGAGTTCAAAAATCCTTACCGGGATCCTGGTAACATCGCAACTCTTTGCCACCATATGCATATTGGCATTCCCCATTATCGTATTGAATTCAAGGAGTACCCCCGGGATTTTCTGAAAAGGACTGTTGCCATTGGGCTTATCAAGCTGTAACTCTTCCGTATACCAGATATCAAATGATTCAATACCATCATCAGGAAAACTGGCTATGGCTTTTCTGCAGTCAAAACCAATGATCTCCTTTGTCTGTCTGGTAAACTCAATGTCCATTCCATCCATCAGGCCAAAACAACATGGGGGCTCATTTTTATCCCCTTTGAAAATATATCTCTTGTCAATAAATTTCAGGTACGTAATAAACTTGTAATTATTCAGATCGGATACATTTACCAGGTTAAAAAATCCCATGCCGCCCTGTATCGTATTTTTCACCATGTTATCCCTGAATTCCATAGTCATCTTTGATGGAAGCAGGCTGGCCGAATAGCCCCCAATCTCCTGCTGTTCATAGGTGATCTTGTATTCAATTCTACCCTCTGACAATCCTGGCCTTTTTCCCCTGTTACAATCAACAAGCAGTATTACAAGCAGGGTAAAGGTCAGGTATTTAAGGATAGATTTTGACACGGTATCAAGGCCTTGAGAACAAGAACGTGTAAAAATACTAATTATTTCTAATTTTAGGGTGCTAAGTTCTTAACCAAAGGTTCCTTGTTGAATTTCCGCACTTTTAGTTCCAAACCTAATTTCATAAATTTGTGTCTATGCGTACGTAAAGGGTCAAAGTATGAAAAAACTGGCTGTAATTGCCCTCGGAGGGAATGCACTGCTGAGGGGAGACCAGGAGGGAACCATAGACGAACAGGAACAAAATACAAGCAAAACCCTGGAAAACCTGGTATTCCTGTTGAAGGAAGGATACGATCTGGTAATCAGCCATGGGAACGGTCCCCAGGTAGGTAATATCCTGATGAGAAATGATGCTGGTGAACAGGTATACGGAATCCCGCAGATGCCGGTGGATATATGCGTAGCCGATTCACAGGGGGGGATAGGCTATATGGTAGAAAGGATGCTGAGAAATGTACTCAATAAGCATGGCATTGACAAGGAAGTGGTTACCCTGGTTACCCTGGTCGAGGTAGATAAGGATGATCCTGCATTCAGGGACCCGCAGAAGCGGATTGGGCCGATCTATACCCGGAAAGAAGCTGACAAGCTGGCATCAGAGAAGGACTGGAGATTTGGGGAGACGGAGAAACAGCAGGGTGGCTGGAGGCGGGTAGTGCCATCTCCCAAACCGGTCAGGATAAGCAATGAAAAAGTGATTGAAACATTGGCCAGGCAGGGGACTATCGTGATTGCTGCCGGGGGTGGCGGGATCCCTGTTTATATCGATGAGAAGAATGAAGTCAGGCCGGCTGAAGTAGTGATTGACAAGGATCTGGCTTCCAGCCTGATGGCAGCCCGTATCGGAGCCGATGAATTCTATATCCTGACAGATGTGCCATATGTTTATCTGAATTACCGTAAGGAAAATGAACATTGGGTGGAATTCCTCGATCATAAAGATACGGTAGAACATCTCAAGGATGGACAGTTTGCCAGGGGAAGCATGGCACCCAAGATCAGAGCCTGTCTCCAGTTCATCGAGCAGGGCGGGAAGAAGAGTGTCATCACTGAAGCCACCAAACTGGATGATAAAAAATACGGTACCAAAATTACCATGGAATACGAAGATTGAATTTCCATGGAAAACAATATCTTTAATCCCTCTTTCTAATCAATAATACATTCGATTTATGTCTTCTAGTCTCAAAAACAGGAGCTTCCTGAAATTGCTTGATTTTACACCCGGAGAGATCCGTTTTCTACTGGATCTTTCTGCTGACCTGAAAAAGGCCAAATATGCCAATACCGAGCAACAGCGGCTAAAAGGCAAGAATATTGCCTTGATTTTTGAAAAATCTTCTACCCGGACCAGGTGTGCATTTGAAGTAGCTGCCTATGATCAGGGTGCGCATGTTACATACCTGGGACCCACTGGCTCACAGATAGGTAGCAAGGAATCATGGAAGGATACGGCCCGTGTTCTGGGCAGGATGTATGACGGCATAGAATACCGTGGATTCGGTCAGGAAAGGGTTGAGACACTGGCTGAATATTCCGGCGTCCCTGTATGGAATGGTCTCACAGATGAGTTCCATCCCACACAGGTACTTGCTGATTTTCTGACCATGCAGGAGCATCTTGCAAGGCCGTTGAATGAAATGAGTCTCTGTTATCTTGGTGATGCCCGTAACAATATGGGCAATTCCCTTTTGATTGGTGCCGCAAAGCTGGGCATGGACTTCAGGGCAGCTGCTCCTGTATCCTGTCAGCCCGATGGGGAATTGGTGAAACAGTCCCGGGAAATTGCCGCCGCTACCGGCGCCAGGATCAACATCACTGATAATCTGGAGGAAGCGGTCAGGAATACTGATTTTCTTTACACGGATGTCTGGGTTTCTATGGGAGAAGCTGCCGAGGTCTGGGAGGAACGGATTAAGCTCCTCAAACCTTACCAGGTCAATCAGAAGCTGCTGGAGCTGACCGGCAATGAAAACGTAAAATTCCTGCATTGCCTCCCGGCCTTTCATAACCTGGAAACAACTGTTGGACAAGAAATAAATCAAAAATTTGGCATACCAGCAATGGAAGTGTCTGATGAGGTATTTGAATCAGAAACGTCCATCGTATTTGATGAAGCGGAGAACCGTGTACATACCATCAAAGCTGTGATGGTAGCGACACTCGGGTGACAATATCCTGAAAACTTGTAAATTATCCTCTTTGCTCTTGACTTTATAGTTAGATAATTGTTAACTTGTATAACAATTACAAACCAGCATTTTCAATAATGACACTTTATGTTGGTAATATTCCATATGCTGTAAAAGAAGAAGATCTAAAAGAGCTTTTTCAGGAGTACGGAACAGTGGCAAGTATCAAGATCATCGCGGACAAGTATACCGGACGATCAAAAGGCTTTGGGTTTGTAGAAATGGAGAATGATGACCAGGAAGAAGAAGTGGTCAAGGAATGCAACAGGAGAGAAATAAATGAGAGGAACCTGGTTGTAGCCAAGGCTCATTCCAGAAAGGGTTATGAAGACAGAAGCTGACCAGGGGATCTTTATACGACAAGTTCTTTTATGAAATAGTACGTCATTGCTATTGATGCAGCTAATTTAAGTCCGATTCCTATCATTAGTCCCAGTAATGATCCGAGTCCCGCTTTGAAAGAATTGGCAGCATCTTTCCCGGTTATGGCTTCTCCTATGACAGCACCTGCAAAGGGACCGATAATGATCCCAAGCGGGGGGAAAAAGATCAATCCCAATACGAGGCCAATGGCTGCCCCCCACATACCGGCCTTGCTGCCTCCAAATTTTTTTGTTCCCCAGACAGGTACGATATAATCCATGATGGTAACGATTATTGCGATGGCCCCCATTACCAGGAGGAATTCGAAACTGAACTCAGCATAGCTGGAAAAGTGAAGCAGGAGAAGGCCGACAAAACTGAGCGGGGGACCCGGAATAACGGGCAGAAAACAGCCTATAATGCCCAGGATCATAAGCGCACCACCACCTGCTGTAAGTAAAATATCCCCCATTTTTCTTTATTTGAAACCTGTGACCTCGTACCCGGCACCGGAGATGGCTTCTGAGATCAATTCCGGTCTGACAAGTGTTGAGTCAAACTTAACCACTGATTCTCCGGCCGTATGTGAAGCGCTGACTTCCTGTATTCCCTCCAGCTTCTTGATACTGGTCATGATCGCATTCTCACATCCCTCGCAGGTCATGCCCTTGACATCGAATTTCACCTGGGTGAGATGTTCTGCTGAAATGGTCTGAACCTCAGATGTGGTTTCCGACTTTTTGGTTCCCGATGAGCAGGACCCACTCAGCAGGATGAAAGCAAGTAAATAGAATACCTTTTGCATGTGTTTAAATTTTATTCTGTTCCTACAATATCTTCAAAGGCAACATATATGGCACAATAGGTAAGTGGGATCGTAAAGAGGAGTCCCACTAAAAATGCCAGGGCTCCAGCTATATTTATCAGCATCAAAAGTAAGACAAACCCGAATATATTCCACCATTTTTTGGTGACCAGTTTCCGGCTGAATTCCATGCCGTCCCAAAACTCCATTTTACCAAAAACGATGAAAAAGGGTACAAAAGTATAGGCGACAGCCAGGTAGATCCCTGGAACAATCAGAGCCACCAGTCCCAGTGCAATAAAAACACCCCCGATCAGTGACCAAAGCAGGAGGGGGACAAAAAAGTCAAAACCCTTGAAAAAAGTTCCGAATTCATAAGGCTCTCCCTTGCTGATTTTTTTTGCAACGATGTAAAAACCTGCTGTAAGGGGACCGGAAACAAGGACTGATCCAAAAGGAATGAAGGCCGCAGCAACAGAGATCGCGATGGTAATCAGGGTATACCCGATAAACATCCCGATGTTTTCCTGGAAAATTTCCCAGCCACGACGGATATAACTCCCGGCATCTGTCTCGTAGCCCTGTTGGATCAGGTGCTCTGCTTTCTCTTTGATATTACTGATAACGTCCATGGTATTTTTTTTAAAAATACTAAACTACCTTCATTTATCCCAAATCACCCGCAATATTTCAAATGATTTCATGTTTTGATGACCAGAGATTGACTTGAGGCTTAACTTTTCATAAATTTAATTATTCCATGCACGGCGAAAATCTATATGATAAGATCCAGGAGATCTTCGGAGAGGTTCCTGGGACATTCAGCATTCTTGAGGAAAAGATCGATATCGATCTGCAGATGGAATATTTTGAGTTTTCCAGGACCATAAAGAAAGATCTGGATGAGGAGATGGTAATGGAGCGGAGAGAACAAATCTTTGATTTCAATCAGGATGCGGGGGACCGCAAATCACTGTTTGCCATGCTTGCCTCGCTGGAGGAGGTTTTGGCATACAGGACCATTGAAAAATACCTGAAGGAGGGGCATCAGGAGCTGCGGAACTGGGCTATACTGGCCCTTCAGGAAAGCAGGATGCTGCTTGAAAGCAAGCTGCTGGAGGAGAACCAGGTATTTATTTCAACCGGACTGGGAGGCAAGGGGTCGAAACTCAGGTATTTTGTTGTGCTGATAGGCAAGGAGAAGCAAGGTTTCAGTGATTTACAGAAGAAAATCATAAACAACGAGGTTGAAGATATCCTTACAAAATGTGATGCCGAGATAGAGAAAATTGATTTCCTGGGGGAATTTGCAGTACTGGTTGTAATGGTGCCCCTGAAAGTTGCCCTCAAAGACATATTCCGGTCAGCTATTATTGAGTGTAATCAGTACGGGGACTTCATGAAGTCTAATTTTATCATCACCAACGTAAAAGAATTGAACCTGGGAGAGATCAGGGATTTCTTAAAAAAACAGCAACAGGCCAATCTGCCTGATGACGATAAATATGGGTAAGAAGAAAAGTTGACAGGACCTGTCAGCTCTTCTGTGTGTCCTTTAGATCTTCGAATTCTACGTTCGAAAAGTTTTCCGTAATGGGTTCTCCTATCTCCTCTTCAACAGAAGATTCGGTTGTTTCAGCCGATTCAGTAGTTTCACTTTCTACTTCCTCATTTACGGTTTCCTGCTCAATGGCCTTTTCTGCCACAGGTTCGGCTGTTCCCATGGCATTGCTTTCGATTTCCTCTCTTTCCAGGATTTCCGGGGCATTCTCCTTGATGTACTCGATTGCCTCGGCCAGACCGACTGTGAATTTTTCAAAATCCTCCTTGTAAAGAAAGATCTTGTGCTTCTCAAAATAAAACCTGCCGTCCCTGTTGAACCTTTTCTTGCTCTCTGTAAGCGTCAGGTAATAATCATTCCTTCTTGTTGTTTTGACATCAAAGAAATATGTCCTTTTTCCAGCTCTTACTGACTTCGAAAAAATCTCTTCCCTTTCAGTCTTGACAACTTCATCATTTTTTTCGGTTCCGTCTGCCATCAGTGTTAAATTTAGTTACGAGTATGGTTAGCTTGTCAAAAATAGAAAATAATTTTAGAAATATGCAAATAATCAATTGATTGATTGTGTATAAGGAGATTATTCGCTTATTTTGCCTCCGTTTCATTTTTAACTGGTTCTTTATAAAGGATGTTTAGCAGAAGGTTGTTAAGGATCAAGGTTTTCCAAACATTATATGCCTACCATAAAGTGGAGGGTAAAAACTATGCAAGTACCGAGAAGGAACTCCTGCATAGCATACAAAAATCTTATGAGCTGTATCACCTGCTTCTTTTGCTTATCCTGGATGTGATCGATTATGCCGAATCAAAGATTGAACTGGCAAAACATAAAAAGGTGCCAACAGAGGCAGATCTGCATCCCGACACCCGTTTTATCGATAACCAGCTTGCCGCCCAGTTGAGAACCAACAGGGATCTTCGAAAGTACCGGGAAAAGCATCCCGTGAGTTGGGTGCAGTATCCGGAGATCATTAAAAACCTTTTCCTTTTATTTGCCGAATCTGACC
>DAOUVF010000160.1 GCA_030667765.1 Bacteroides sp. | reverse complement strand
GAGTACCTTCCGGTGCAGGAGGTCTCATTGCCCTGGTTGTTGAAACACAACGGGTACCGCACATTTCATATCGGGAAATGGCATCTTGGCGGATTACAGGAACATCAATTCAATGCGCGCTCAAGGGGGCAAACAGACGTGAATCCCGGTCCCCTTGAACATGGATTTGACCATTACCTTGTCAACCTGGAGGATACAATCAGGGGGGAGTTGGTTAAGATGGCGAGACTTTACCGGGACGGTGGAAAATATCTGGTCAGGAATGACCGGCGGGCCCCCCCGATGGCTGAACACTGGACTGACATCAAGGCCCGCGAGGCCGTGGCCATGATCGATTCAAGCCTGGAATCCGGCCATCCCTTTTATATCAATCTCTGGTTCGATGTGCCGCATACACCTTACGAACCGGCCCCGGAGCCCCACCTGCGGAAATACAAGAAACGGGGGTTTACCGGGAATAAGCTTTTTTACTGCTCCATGGTTTCACATATGGATGCCTGCATTGGGCAGATCATCAGGCACCTGGAGGAGCAAGGCATCTGTGATAATACCCTGATCGTTTTCACTTCTGATAATGGTCCCTCGCATTTCGGGAGCACTGGTTATTTCAAGGGTGGGAAGGCCGATCTCCATGAAGGAGGGATCAGGGTTCCATTTATCGCTTCCTGGCCGGGGAGGATCCCTGCAGGGGTAGTCTCTGCCGGACTTGTCGCGGCGCATGTGGACTTATTGCCGACCTTTTGTGATGCGGCCGGGATCAGTTATGATCCATCCAGGCTTGACGGGATCAATATAATGCCATGGCTGACGGGTGAGGATACTGATCTGCCTAAAAGGGAGATATTCTGGCAACTGGATCATTATAGTTGGTACCCACAGCCCGGGGAAAAGCCCAAGCCGTATTCCACTACAGCTTTGTTGAGGGGGAAGTATAAGTTGCTGGCGGATAGCCTTTCACCTGTGGAATTATTTGATATCAGGGACGATCCATCCGAGATGAATAACAAACTGGATGAAAGGGCAGCACTCGCAGATTCACTTTCAGGAAAGATAAGGAAATTCCTGGCTGCCCCGAGAATGAGCCACAAACCTCACTAGCCCGTTTGCTATAGCTGATCAGATCCGGTTCAACAAGAGGTTTTTACGGTACCGGGCCGGAGAGACGCCCATTTCCCTGCTGAACACCCTGGTGAAATAATACCTGTCATTGAAACCACATTCAGCTGAGATCTGTTTAATGCTCTGGTCGGAATGGTAAAGCAGCCTGCTGGCATTTTCCACACGTTTTTTGCGTATAAAATCCTGCGGTGTTTGTCCGGTTTGCTGCTTGAAAAGCCTTGCGAATGAATTGGAGACCATATGGACTGTTCCTGCCAGTTTTTCATTGCTCAGGGATTCGTCGAGGTGCTGATTGATATAATTCAGGACTTTGTTGATCTTGCTTCCAATCGTAAATTCCTGCCAGTATTCTTCCGGGATAGTATCTACTGATGAGATTATAAGTTTATAGATGGCCAGTGAAAGTTTAATGTTAAATGATTTGCTGCCCTGCATCAATTTTCCCGTGATGAGTGATATCAGTTGCCTCTGGGTGTCACCCAGGGGAGTGGGATAAATGCCGGGATGAATATTGTCAAACTGGTATCCCAGGTTGAAGTGTATGAAGAAGTGGGGAATGTATCCCCTATCTATGGAAAAGGCTTCCATTTCCTTGCTCTGGATCCAGCCACCCTCCATGCAGTAGGGCTCCAGGTCCTCTGATTTATCATTGAGGATGCCAGTGTAAAATGGTGTATTGGGAGGGATGAGGATAATTCTGTCCGGTTCCAGAAGCACCCGTTTCTCAAAGAACACGTAAGCCCCTGGGATTTTATTCCAGTAAAGTCGCCAATATGGAAATGACAGTCGCTGGTGTTTCCATTGCTTCATCCACCAGTATCGGCAACAATGCACATTTAGGTCAATGTTTTCAAATGATTGCTGAATATTCGAAGGGTCACCGGATGCAGGGTTTTTTCTGAATCTCATTTTGCAATAGATGTTTGAATTATACACAAATTTACTATATCTATACATTTAGTTTGGCAAGCTCCGGTATTAATTTTATCCGGCAAATAAAACTGTAGCATTATGGGATCAGATAATCGATTTGGAAATCTTCCAAAAATTGGCATTCGCCCGACCATTGATGGTCGCCTTGGTGGAGTCAGGGAATCACTCGAAGAGCAGACTATGGGGATGGCAAAAAGGGCTGCTAAATATCTTGAAGATAATCTCCGGCATCCGGATGGAAGCCAGGTGAAATGTATCATCGCTGAAACTTGCATTGGAGGTGTGGCAGAAGCTGCAGCTGCAGCTGAGCTTTTCCGGAGGGAAGGAGTGGGAGTATCCCTTACCGTGACCCCTTGCTGGTGTTATGGTTCTGAAACCATAGATATGGACCCGCTTATGCCGAAGGCCATCTGGGGGTTCAATGGGACCGAAAGGCCCGGTGCTGTCTACCTTGCAGCTGCCCTGGCAGGGCATAACCAGAAAGGAATACCGGCCTTTTCCATTTACGGGCATGATGTACAGGACAGCAATGATGAATCCATCCCGGCTGATGTACGGGAGAAACTATTGAGGTTTGCCCGGGCCGGACTGGCTCAGGCCATAATGCGAGGTAAATCATACCTCGCCATGGGAGCAGTTTCCATGGGGATCGCCGGATCCATTGTGGATGCGGGATTTTTCGAGGAATTCCTGGGGATGCGCTGTGAATTTGTTGATATGTCAGAATTTACCAGGAGGATCAATGAGGGGATCTTCGATCCGGATGAGTTCAAAAAGGCCCTTGAGTGGACCCGGGAGCATTGCAGGGAAGGCAAGGATTACAATCCCCCGGACAATCAAACGAGCCGGGAGGGGAAAGACCGGGACTGGGATTTTGTAGTTAAAATGGCCCTGATCGCCCGGGATCTTATGGTGGGGAATCCAAAACTCACGAAAATTGGTTATGGTGAGGAGGCATTGGGACATAATGCCATTGCAGCCGGGTTCCAGGGCCAGCGCCAGTGGACGGATCATTTCCCCAACGGGGACTTTATGGAGGCTATCCTCTGCTCATCCTTCGACTGGGACGGGATACGGCAGCCTTATATGCTGGCCACGGAAAATGACAGCCTGAATGCGGTAGTGATGCTGTTCGGGCACCTGCTCACAGGTGCCGCCCAGGTATTCTCAGATGTAAGGACATACTGGAGTCCGGATGCAGTCAAACGGGTTACCGGCCATGCGCTTGAGGGGGATGCTGCCAATGGATTCATACATCTTATCAATTCGGGTCCATCTGCACTTGACGGAAGCGGGCAGCAAAGCATAGCCGGTAAACCAGCCATGAAACCATGGTGGGATATCACCGAAGAAGAGGCCCGGAAATGCCTGGACAATACTACATGGGGACCCGCCGTTGGTGGATATTTCAGGGGAGGAGGATTCTCATCCACCTTTCGCACTGTAGGTCAGATGCCGATTACCATGAGCCGGGTGAATATTATCAAGGGACTGGGACCGGTACTGCAGATCGCTGAGGGAAATACCATTGAGTTGCCGGATGAGGTGCATCGCATCCTGGATGAAAGGACCGATCCCTCCTGGCCGACCACCTGGTTCGTACCACGGCTGACAGGTGAAGGGGCTTTCCGGGATGTGTATTCGGTTATGGCCAACTGGGGTGCAAATCACGGGGCCTTTACCTATGGACACATCGGGGCTGATCTGATAACCCTCGCATCCATACTGAGGATACCAGTCTGCATGCATAATGTGGACCCGGAAAAAATTTTCAGACCCAGTGCATGGTCGGCATTCGGAATGGATGCGGAAGGATCCGATTACCGTGCCTGTCAAAACTATGGTCCGCTATATAAATAAGCTGTCAAGGGCATCACTGTTCATCATACCCTTCATTCTGGTTTCCTGTTCGAAACCGGATTCCATAAATATTTTCTATGACAAGGATTCAGAGGTTCTGTCCTATGGAGCAGAAAGGCTGGCAACCCATCTCCTGTCCGGCGGTTTCAAAGTCAGGGAAGGCCTTGCAGGAGAATCTGTTTCAAATCAGATAGTTGTACTTTACGATGAAGATCGTCCCGATGCTGAAATTGCAGCGGAAGGATTCAGGATTAACCGCAAAGGTGACAGTATCACCATCATTGGGAATATTGCCAAGGGTTGCCTTTTCGGAATCATGGACCTGCTCGAACAGATCGGTCCCACATGTGATTTCAACCGAATCAATGAAAAACAGGTAAATCCGGCTTTATCCTTCAGGGCCATCAAATTCAACCTGCCCTGGTCACCTTACCGGCCCGGACCTGCCTCAGAACTGCATCTGGAAACCTGTCGTGACCTGGTATTTTGGGAATCCTTCCTTGATATGATGGTCGAGAACAGGTTCAATGCCCTGACCTTATGGAATACGCACCCTTTTCCATATATGATAAGAGCCCGAAATTATCCTGATGCCACGCCTTTCAATGAAGAGGAACTGAATGAGTGGAGAATTTTCTGGAATTCGCTTTTCAGGATGGCCAGGATACGCGGGATCGAGACGTATATCGTTAACTGGAACATAGTCGTTTCCCCGGAGTTTGCAAGGGAATACGGGGCAGAGGTGCATAATGATCTTTCGGATGAGGTAATAAAATATACCAGGGAATCGGTTACCCAGGTCATAAACGAATATGAAGATCTTACGGGACTGGGAGTTACACTGGCTGACTGGATGGGCAACTGGGGTGACCGGAAGATGACCCCGACAGATCGGGAGGACTGGATACAGGAGACCTTCGTAGAAGGAATGAAAGCTGCCGACAGGAAGATCAAATTCATTCACAGGGCTGTGCTGGCAGGTGACCCGATGGAGATGCGCCGGGTCATTGACTATGCTGACCTGCCTGACCGCACTATCGTGGAGGTGAAATTCAACTGGTCCCACGGCCATTCCACACCATTGCTGTCTCTAACACATTCGAATGACCAAGGGACCATCATGCGGGAGTTCTGGGACCCGGAGCCTGAAAATTATTTTATTGCCTGGATGATCCGCAACGAGGATTTCTTCGTGCTCCGCTGGGGCGATCCTGAATTCATCAGGGAACATATCCAAACGAATCACCATGATTATGTTGATGGCTATTTTGTTGGTTCTGAGGGATATATTCCAGCTATGGATTACTCGCACTTCGATGATCACCCGCATAAAACCTGGCAGTATGCATTCGAGAAGCAATGGCTGTTCTATTATCTCTGGGGAAGGCTTACCTATAACCCTGATGAAAGTGATGAAATGCTGGCCATGGCATTTGAGAACAGGTACGGGAACATTGACGGTCTCAAGATGTTGCAAGCTTACTCCCTGGCCTCGAAAGTACCGCAATACTTCGCATCCTTCTACAAGGGAACCTGGGATTTTACCCTTTACAGTGAAGGATTCATGTCTGCATGGCAGATCGGTTATGATGACGGGAAATCACCCTTCATTTCCATTGAGGAACTTATAAGACATGAAACCCTCGATTCAAGGTACCTGAGCATCAGTGAATATTGTCAGCGGGTAAATGGAGGATTACTCGTAGATGAGGAGTCCATCACCCCGCTCGAACTGGCCGATATGCTTCAGGATAAAAGTACCACAAGCATGAATTTGATCGGGGAACTCAGGGTACATGGCAATGATCCTGCCCTGGTCTCAGAGCTGGATGACATGGAAACATGGTGCCACCTTGGCTATTATTTTGCAGACAAGCTGCTGGCCGGGGTATCCCTTGAGACTTATCATCTTGGTAGCGATCCACTGGGCAAAGACAAAGCGCTGGAGTATCTGGAATTATGTGTTGAGCACTGGAAAAATGTGATCAGGCTGACCAGGGACCGGTACAAGCCAATGCCGTATGTAAGCATGGGATATCAAGCACAGAAATGGCCCGATTTTAAAGCCTTTCACTGGGAGCTTTTTTTAGATGAAGTTAAGGCTGAGATCGAATATGTAAGAAATGTGAAGTAAGTTTATCCTGTCATGGATTACTTATGATTTATTCATGATTAGCAGAAGCTTATCACAAATTGTGATAACTATGATTATTATATTTGTAATAAAATGAGATTTAATATTTACGTTATTACTGCAATTGCCCTATTTTCATCCGCATGCAGAGATCATCAGGTTGGAAGCAAAGGAAAACAACCCAACATCATCTTTATCATGGCCGATGACCATGCTACCCAGGCCTTGAGCTGCTACGGAAGCAGGATCATTGAGACCCCAAATATAGATGAGCTTGCAGAGGACGGAATGCTATTCAATAGAGCGTTTGTGACCAATTCCATATGTGCACCCAGCCGGGCAGTCATACTAACCGGTAAACATTCACATTTAAATGGAGTGCTGAACAATCATGCAAGATTTGACTCCAGCCAGGTAAGTTTCCCGAAAATTCTGCAGAAAATCGGGTACCAGACAGCGATGATAGGGAAATGGCACTTGAAAAGCGAACCTACCGGGTTTGATTATTGGAATATACTGCCCGGCCAGGGAGATTATTATAACCCGCGTTTCATCAATAACGGCTCAGATACAAGCTATCATGGATATGTAACAGACATTGTAACCGATATCACACTCGATTGGCTGTCCTCACAACAAGGGATGGAACCATTTTTACTGATGGTGCATCACAAGGCACCACACCGGAACTGGATGCCCGATAGTAAACATCTTGATGTCTTCGATGAAGTCGAATTTCCCCAACCGGCCAGCTTTCATGATGATTATTCAGGGAAGGAACATTTGCATCAGCAGAAGCTAACCGTAGCCCATCATATGGATATGGTGTATGACTTGAAAACCCCATGTGATACCTGTCCCGAGGAAGAGGTGAACCGCTGGGCCAGAGGTGAATACAGGAGACAATTGATGGCCATGGACAAGCTCCAGGTAACAGCCTGGGAAAAAGGCTATGAGTATGAAATTAAT
>DAOUVF010000109.1 GCA_030667765.1 Bacteroides sp. | reverse complement strand
TTCCGTCACTGTCTACGCGGATCAAAACGACAATAGTTCCTGATACCTTGGAGTTGTATTCTGGTTTGGGAAGGGATACCGGGTTGCGGCCAGCCAGGCTGAAATTGATCCCACCTCCTCCGCTGCTGAGTCCGTCTGCATAGTTGTCTGAGTCAGGCGAGCCGGTGATGCTTCCCTGGTTGCCCTCGCCTTCTGTAATGCCTTCCGATCCGGTAGCATCCGTATCTTTACTGCCCTTGTAAAGGGCCCTTTCATTTACCTTGGGAGGTTCCTTCTCTGGTGGAGGTGGCTGTTCCTCAACCACCGGTTTGGTGATTTCTTCAGGTGTGATTACTTCTTCCTGCTTCTCAACCTGTGGTTTTTCCTGTGGTTTTTCTGTGACAACCGGTGCTTCTTCGAAATCCTGGGAAATGATCTCCTCTGTACTTTCAGTGGGGCTTACAGCCTCCTGTGGCGGGGGTGTTGATTCTTCAGGGATCTCACTGTACATAGGCTCCTCGTCCCCGGATCCAAAATCATCTGTGCCAAAATTGATCAGGATGCCTTCTTCATCGGGCAGGGGCAGGGGAGTGGCAAAACCAAAAAGGATGGCAAAGGCCAGGAGGCCTGCATGGAACACAATGGTCCCTACTATTCCTTTTTTGTTTCTAGCCATAGTGAAAGCTATCTGGGTGAGGTCGCCAGGATAAGCTTGTACCGGTTGTCCTTGGCAATATTCATTACCTTGATGACCTCTTTCATGGGAACATTCTCGTCTACGTGCAAAGCAATCGTGGGTTCAGACTCATCCTTCAACCTGTTATAAAGTTCACTCTCCAATTGTGCAACACTGACCCGTTTGGTTTCAATGTAAAACTGGGCATCACGGGTGATAGAAACAGTGGTAATGGGATTGGCAGTTGTTTGGTGTTTGCTTTGCGGCAATAAAAGCTTCAGGGCATTGGGTGCAATGAGCGTGGATGTGATCATGAAAAAGATCAGCAAAAGGAACACGATGTCCGTCATGCCGGACATGCTGAACTGGACACTTACCTTATTTCTCGAACTGAGTGCCATATTGTCTTTATGCTGGTTCGTTCAGGAGGTCCAGGAACTCTGTCGTGTTGGCCTCCAGCTTATTGACCACCTTCTCCACCCTTGCTACCAGGATATTATAAGCAAAATAGGCCACAATCCCGACGATCAGTCCCGCGACAGTAGTGATCAAAGCCGTATAGATCCCGTTTGACAGGAGTGATATGTCAACATTATTGCCCGCCATGGACATGTCATAGAATGCCCGGATCATTCCCATTACGGTCCCCAGGAACCCGATCATGGGGGCACCGCCGGCGACTGTTGCCAGGGTTGGTAAACCCTTCTCCAGTTTATAGATCTCCAGCTTTCCCGTGTTCTCGATGGCACCGTTGATATCCTCCAGGGGCCTTCCAATACGTTGTATCCCCTTTTCAATCATCCTGGCTGTAGGGTTTACATAGGATTGGCAGAGGGTCAGCGCATTATCCACTTTCCCGTCATGAATATAATCCCGGATGCGGTTCATAAAATTGGTGTCGATCTGTGAAGCTTTCTTGATGGCGAAAAAACGTTCGAAGAAAATATAAACTGCGATCACAGACAAGAGGATGATGGGCACCATTACCCAGCCACCCTTCATGGCAAGTTCCCAGTAAGACATCCGTATTTCACCTGCCATATCAGCGGCAGCTGTATCGGCAACGCTGGCCTGTAAGAATATCAAGAGATTCATGTACATTCCTTTTTAATCCGGTTAAAGGTATTTATAAAAACGGGATTGGGACAGGTTTATTACTGGCTGTTATAAAATAATTATGCACAGCCTGTTATAAGGCGAACATCAGGTAATAAACGGCTGCTCCGGCAAAGTAGCCAGCGATGGCAAGAAGGCTGATGCGCTTCATGTACCAGATAAAGTCGATATTCTCCATGCCCATGGCTGCCACACCGGCGGCCGAACCAATGATCAGGATGCTACCACCGGTACCTGCAGTATAGGCTAGGAATTCCCAGAACTGCCCGTCTACCATGAAAAATGCCTCATATCCTGTAGATCCTGCCGGGGCGATGTCGTACATTCCCATGGCCCCTGCCACCAGTGGTACATTGTCCACGATAGCTGAGAGTAAACCGATGATAAGGTCGATGACATAGATCTTTTGGTCATCGGGGATACTCATGCCATCCAGGGTTTTTGCAAGCAGATCCAGATGCCCGGCGGACTGGAGGGCGCTGACAGCCGTAAGGATCCCAAGGAAGAAAAGTACGGTCGGTGTATCGACTTTCTTAAGTACCCTGGAGACCAGCAGCTGTGCCCGCATCCCTTTGGCATGCCTTCGGTGCAGTATTTCGGTGGTGATCCAGATAATGCTGAGGCTGAATAGCATGCCCAGGTATGGAGGAAGATGGGTAACCGTTTTAAATACAGGAACGAAGAGGAGTCCGGCTACACCCATGATCAGCAACAGCCTGCGTTCAAAGTTTGTGATGGATTCGTTTGACATCAGTTCCTTATCACTCAATGCCGGTCTGTCCAGGTTGCCTTTGGGGTAGAAGAAACTCACGATCAGCAGGGGCACAATCAAGGTGGCAAGGCTGGGAATGATCACATCCACTATTATCCTGCCGGTGGTCACCTGTCCGCCGATCCAGAGCATGATGGTGGTGACATCCCCGATGGGAGACCAGGCACCACCGGCGTTTGCCGCCAGTATTACCATGGATGCCATGAACCAGCGATCCTGCTGTTTGTCAATCAGTTTTCTCAGCAGGGCCACCATTACAATGGTTGTGGTAAGGTTATCCAGGGCAGCTGACATGAAAAACGTGAGCACACTGAGGATCCACATCAATTTGATCTTGTTGGTCGTTTTGATCTTATCGGTGATCAGTTTAAAACCTTCATGCGAATCGACCATTTCAACTATGGTCATTGCTCCCAGCAGAAAGAACAGGATCTGTGAGATCTCACCAAGGTGAAAAGTGATCTCATGATGTGCTATAAAATTAATATAGCTTTCATGCGGATGTTCGTGTATGAATTCCTTGAATGCGTCACTGTTGGGAAGGATGGCGTCAGCCGCCAGGATATAAATGGCCCAGAGTAGGACACCGGTCAGCAGGGCGGATGCTGCTTTATCAATTTTTTAGGGATGTTCCAGGGCAATGGCAGTGTAACCCAGAACGAAAACGACGACCATTAAGACAAACATTGCTGCTGATTTTTGGGGTTAAGAAATGCAAATATAGGAAAAAAGGGGAAAGGAAAATCAGCTTATTCGCTATCAGTTGTGTTATCACTGACATTTTTTTTCTCCTTGTTTTTCTTTTTCTTTTTTGATCCCTTGAAAACGTTCATGTAGCGTCTACCCAGTTCTCCAAAACTATTGAAGTCCTCCCGGTATAGAAATCCCACTCCCTGGGTATATGGTGCAGTTTTATAGAGTTGATCATAATTATACCTGTTGAAGGCCTTAAGGCGGAATTTCCCATTGTCAGTCAACTTGACATCCACGTCGAAGTCCCCTGCTATCGTATTAGTCTGCTGATTGGCAGCTGTATTTGAAGACTTGTCAGAAACATCCACATTGGTATGGATGGATACCCTGTCATCAAATATCTGGGTGCTGAGGGCCACTTCAACCTGGTCGCTGGATATTTCATCCCCAGGCCGGTAGTTCACACCTATATCAAAGTCGTTGCTGATCTGTGACAGCCAGTTGCTTAGTTGGTTTGACAGAAGCTCGCTGGCAGTGACACCGGCCATACCGGCACCCGTATTGCCGGATCCCCCGGAGGTAGTACTGGGGGCAGAGAAATTGTTGATCACCAGGAGAGATAAGAATTGTTTGGTAAGTTCTTCCTCGGTACTGATGGCATTTCGTAGCACATTCCTTGTTTCTTCCTCGGCGGTAGGCATTTCAATTTCAAAACTGAGCAAAGGGTTGAGAAGGTTGCCTTCCATGATCAGGTGACATTCAACCGGCATGCGTTTCTTCAGGTTTTCCGTGGGTTCGGGTACCAGTACACCAGGTGCTGCCCTGGTATCATATATGGCACTCATATTGATCACTGCCCCTGTGGGATCCCCGTTCCAGGTGATCCTCCCTCCGCGTTGAACACTCAGCCTTTTATTGATGATATTCTGGAGGGTAAAGAGGTAATCCCCGCGTTCAATGATGTATTCTCCGAATATTTCGAAATCATTTTGCGGATTTACGGTCAGCTGGATATTCCCGGATCCATTCGCCGACATGATATCACCAACCTTGGGGTCGAAAATAATCTCCACAGTTGCATCCCGGGTAACTTCCAGGTCGAAATCAAGGCTTAGCCCGGTCAGGTCAACTGTATATTGCCGGTCTACCTCTTCTTCTTCCACTACCAGTGAATCAGGCTGAATATAAGTGATGAAATTATTTTCCTGAAGATCCCTTCCCTGGTTGATAGGGATGAATATATGTGTGCCTTTTTCCGTTTTAGCGGAAACAACGAGGCGCAGGTTACCGGGCTGGCCAATAAACCTGATCAGGCCACTCGCCCGTGCGTCACCATAGAAGGTCTGGTTATGGACTGCACGGGTCTCCATGAAATTGAAATTATCCGCCCTGAGACTAAGATCAAAATCAAAATCCCGGAAATACTGGTTTTTAATAATACCTTGCATTACGGATCTGTTCCCGGTTTCATCAAAAAGCTCAAAATCTTTAATTATCAGGTTGTTGTCCCTTACTGTAATTTCATTTGTAAAACTGTAAATGGTCTGAAGGTATTCCACCCGGAAGGATGTTTTTTGCATATTCAATGAACCGTTGACCATGGGTTTATCTGTAAAACCCCCGAGTTGTAATTGTCCGCTTGCAAATCCGTCGAGGTCTGTGATCACTCCACTGGTGTAAGGCTCAAAGATCTCTAGCTTCAGCTTGTCAAGGGCCAGGTTAAAATTGATCTTCCGGTTATCAGGGTAATAATCTCCCTTGATATCCAGGGTCTTCAAATTTCCCCTCATGGCTTCCATTTCGAGACGGATTTTCTGCTCGGGGTTGATCCACCTGGCACGAATGAAAGCATTGCCCAGTTCCTCTTTATTAATGAACAGATGGTTGATTCTGATATCTGAAAGGAACATTGGATTGTTATATACATCCGATATGGTGGTTGTTCCATTCATGATTCCGTCAAGTTGCAATCCGGATTTACTGGTTATCAGGTTCAGGTGTTCCAGATCCAGGTCCGTAAAATAGAAATCCAGTTCATCTGCGGCATGTCTTGAAAGTTTACCATTGACGGCAAGAGATTGTGTGTTGTGACGGACCCGGAGTTTATGAAACTCTACTGATGAAGTATCGATGGTGATCCCCGATTGATCCAGGTCCCAGATCGTATCCTTGATACAGATCTTGCCCGGATTTAAATGTATATCAATCCTGGGGATTTGATAGGATGGCCGGTACATAAAGGAAGCAAGTCCACTGATGTCACCCAGTGAAATGTCCTCCTGGTCTTTATTTTTCCAGAGCAGGCTATAATTGAGGCTGTCGCTGTTAATATTCCAGCTAAGTCTGATATTCTCCATATTCAACACGGAACCAGAAACCAATGATTCGCATGTGGTCAGGAAATTGGCTGTGGAATCATTGGTTACAAGGCTGATTTTCAGGTTGTTCCACTTATTCTCCGCATATTTGAAACTGGGGAGATCCCCTTCCAGGTTAAACTCATAAATGGCAGGATTATAATTCCCATAGATCTTCGAATCCCTGGCAAACTCAATTTCCGGGAAGAAGAAATCTGTAATGGGGTAAGTGTTTTTTAAATGGAACTCATAACGGAAGTTGTTGAAGCTTTCATCCTCTGTGTCTTGATTCTTCTTAATAATGTCCCTGAAGGCAGGCAGGTGATGGGCCAGCAGCCTGCCGGTGGCTTTTCCGATATCCTCGAATTCATACTGGCCATAGATCTCTGCATCGACAAGGTCAGATTCCAGGATCATGCGGTTGCTGTCAGGCCGGTGTTGTGCATAGAGGTTGAAATTGTAGATCTGTATCTGTTTGCCCTGCTTTTGAAAAAGGGAATTCACCAGGTTGATCTCCCCGTCAAATTCATCAATGTCAGATCCTATAAAATTCGCCCTCAGGTAGCAGGACAGGGTATAAGTCGGATCGGAGGTTGCAAGGTGCAGGGGGAAAAGCCTCGCCCTATCCACGTTTGCCGTGAAGTCAAAACTGGGAAGTGTGTCGTTTATATCAAGCTTCCCAAAAAATTCCATCTGCAGATTGGGATCCCTGACAGAAAACGATCCGTCGAATTTCCTGTTCGACAGGTCGCCCTGAAAGTTTATATGCTGGTATTCATAATTGTTAAGCTCAACCTTTGAAATATGTCCGTCCATGCGGGCGCCCAGGGATCCTCCCTGGTAGCTTGTGCCTTCTACCTGTGCATTCATGCTCATCTTGCCTGCTATATCCCCCAGGTCCGTCAGCCTGGCAAGATCAAAGTCCTCGGTGTTCAATTTTCCGTTGAAATGTACATTCTCCAGGGAATCGGGCCGGATAGACAGGTCTGTGGAAAGCTGTCCGACATCGGTGATCAGGGTGCCATACGAGACAAAGTCGTTGTAGAAGCCTGCAAATTTTCCATGGTAAGTAATGTCTCCAAGCTGGGATAGCCGCTCGGAAAGGTCCACTGTTTCACCGGGCTCTCCCGGTTTTTGAAAGGACTCGATATCAGCCACTGTTGTGGTCAGTTCCTGGATATCAAAATACATGAATGTTTCCTCGATGTCCGGCAGGCCATTCAGGTCAAAATTTCCGCTGAATAAGGTATGATTGCCATACTCCAGCAGGATATTTTCACCCTTGAAGCTGTTCAGTTTGCCATGAAGGGTCCCGGTAAGGTTAACCGTTTTATCAATCCCATGCAGGAAAGATGCCCAATAGGCTGCATCCGCCATATTGATCATGGATGGCAAAAATTCGAAATTCAGTTTTACTTTGGATGGAAATCCCTTATTACCAAAATCTTTCCAGCTATTGAACATGAAATCCAGATTGTCTGCCCTGATATCAGAATCATCTAAAATGATATGCAGATCCTTGAATTTCATGAATTCCCTGTTGATACTCATTAGCGCGGAAAGATCATGCATCACACAGCCGCTCTTATCCCTGAAATCCAGATGCTCGATCAGGATTTGAACGGTACCGGAGTCCACCCTGAGGTCCCTGACCCGGAGATCCATGTCGGCAAAATCCATATCCGTGAAATTCACACCGTAATCCGGTTCCCTGGGTTTGAAGTGGTTTTCATACTTGAATCTTGATTGCTCAAAGTCAATGTTGTGAATGCTAACCTTCCATTTTACTTTGGTTGAATCAGGCGGTTTTTTCAGGGCCTGTGTAATAAATTTCAGGTTAATGGTCTTGGTAGTGTCGGTTGACAGCCTGATTGTGGCATCCTTGAATTTAAGCCTGCTTAGTTCAATCCTGTTGGTCGATGGACTGAAAGTTTTCAGGGTAGCAATCATGCTGGGGGCATAGAGCAGGGTATCCAGGTACTGGTCCTTTAGCATAACCTCCTTCAATACTACCCGGTTGAATAGTATCATGTCCAATGATTCAATGGAAAAATCAGCCTCTAAATTTTCAGAGATAGTAGTAGCGATCCTGTTGGCGAGGTATGTCTGGACCATGCTGTTTTGAAGGATAATAAATGCCATTGCCGGAATGGCAAAAATTCCCAGCACGATGATCACCAGTATTTTCAGTAATTTTTTTATAATTTCACCTCATTAATATCCTGAAATTAACAAAAATAGTTCAACTACCCTCATTTACTTGCAATTAAGATGCCAGTAATTGTTCTCGGAATAGAATCTTCATGTGATGATACGGCAGCAGCCGTGGTTCAGGATGGCGTCCTGTTGTCAAATATAGTGGCAGACCAGGAAGTGCACCGTAAGTACGGGGGGGTCGTCCCGGAGCTAGCTTCCAGGGCGCATCAGCAAAATATAGTACCCGTCGTGGACCAGGCTTTGAAAATGGCAGGGATTAAATCACGGGACCTCTCCGCTGTGGCTTTTACCAGGGGACCCGGGCTCCTCGGGTCATTGCTGGTAGGGAGTTCCTTTGCCAAGGGTTTTGCCCTGGCAGGAGACATTCCGCTGGTAGAGGTCAATCACCTGCAGGCCCATATCCTGGTTCACTTTCTGAAACAACCGGACAGGGATGTCAGCATGCCTTCATTCCCATTCCTCTGTCTCCTTGTCTCCGGCGGCCATACCCAGCTGATTGTAGTGAGGGATTATCTCGACCTGGAAATTATCGGTACAACAATT